>JAIDNJ010000247.1 GCA_029063895.1 Muribaculaceae bacterium
TCATTTTTTATGGTAATTATCCCCATCCTCGGTGAAGCGATCCTCGACATGAAAAAAATCATAGCGCCATCGGCCGACGCCCTTGCAGTCGCTCCTCAGGCCCAAGTCGGAGCCACCGCCATGATTGTAGGCTTCATGGCCTCGTTTATCGTCGGATGCCTTGCCTGCAAATGGATGCTCGATATTGTCAAGAAAGGCAAAATGATTTGGTTTGCCGTTTACTGCCTCATTGTCGGACTAATCTGCATCATATGTCATTAAATCCACCGATGGACATAAACAGGCCCGACGGAAATCCGGTCGATTATGTAACCGGCGAAGTCATTGCCGTCGACAAACCACTGGGCTGGACCTCGTTTGACGCCGTCAAGCGCATCCGCGGCTCCCTGCTCCGACGCATAGGCCGGAAAAAATTCAAGGTTGGTCATGCCGGCACTCTCGACCCGCTTGCGACAGGTGTCATGATTATCTGCACCGGCCGCGCCACCAAACTCATCGATTCGCTTCAGGCAGGCGTCAAGGAATATGTAGCCACGATCGCCCTCGGAGCAACCACCCCGTCGTTTGACCTTGAAACCGAGATTGACCGCACCTTTCCCACCGACCATATCACCCCCGAGCTTGTCAACGAAGTCATCAGGCGTTTTGTAGGGCCAATAAGCCAGATACCCCCGTCGTTCTCGGCTTGCAAGGTAAACGGTCAGCGCGCCTACAAAAAAGCCCGCCGCGGCGAGGAAGTGGAGCTAAAGCCCAAACTGCTTGTAATCGACTCGATCGACGTCCTCGATTTCACAGGCACCTCACTCACGATAAAAGTCGTCTGTTCAAAAGGCACCTATATACGTGCGCTCGCTCGTGACATCGGCGAGGCTCTCGGGTCGGGTGGACATCTCACCGCCCTCCGTCGCACCCGTGTCGGGGCGGTCACCGTTGACGACTGCCTGTCAGTTGACGAGGCCTGCCACCGCATCAACGAACTTCCCTTTGTCATGCCCGACGAAAAAGAACCTGAAAACTAAGCATTTAAACGATATAAAGAAAATGAAACTTTCGCAGTTCAAATTCAACCTTCCCGAAAATTTAATAGCACAATATCCGTCGGAACGTCGCGACGAGTGCCGTCTTATGGTAGTCAACCGCAAAACCGGCGAAATTACCGGACACATCTTTAAAGAGCTCGTCGATTTTTTTGATGACGGTGACATGATGGTGTTCAACGACACCCAGGTATTCCCGGCCCGCCTTGACGGAAACAAAGAAAAAACCGGTGCCCGCATCGAGGTGTTCCTCCTGCGCGAACTCAACGCCGACAACAAGCTATGGGACGTTCTTGTCGAGCCCGCCCGTAAGATACGCATCGGCAATAAGCTATATTTTGGCGAGGATGAATCGATGGTTGCCGAGGTTATCGACAACACTACATCGCGTGGACGCACACTCCGCTTCCTCTATGATGCTCCCCACGACGAGTTTAAACAGCGCCTGTACGAGATGGGTATGACCCCGCTCCCCTACTATATCAACCGTCGCCCCGAGCCCGAGGACGCCGAACGCTATCAAACAATCTTTGCCTCAAAAGAGGGTGCGGTCGTGGCCCCTGCCGCCGGTCTCCACTTCAGCCGCGAGCTGCTCAAACGTCTCGAAATCAAAGGTATAAAAAAAGGATTCCTAACCGAGCACTGTGGTCTTGGCAACTTCCGCGTCATCGACGTCGAGGACCTGACCAAACACCGCATGGACTCCGAACAGCTTGAAATCACCCAGGAACTCGTCGACGAGGTCAATGCGACAAAAGACGCTGAGCATCGCGTATGTGCCGTCGGCGCATCGGTTCTCCGAGGCATCGCCAGCGCCGTCTCTATGGGCGGACACATGAAAACCTACTCGGGATGGACCAACAAATTTATCTTCCCCCCTTACGATTTTACCGTCTGCACCGACTTCATCACCAACTTCCACATGCCCGAGTCGACCATGCTCATGATGACCTGTGCTTTTGGCGGATATGACCTCATCATGAAGGCCTATGACATCGCCATCAAGGAAGAATACAAGTTTGGCGCCTATGGCGACGCAATGCTCATCATCTGATTTTTCAGCAATGATTATAAACGAACGCTCAAACCGCCCTGACCGCGCCCTCGACGTGGCCATGAAAATGCTCAACGCCGCCCGCACCGCCCCAAAAGGCCGTGGTTTTGACTATGTGGAGGCCGCTGTGGTCACCGGCGATGACATCAACCGTCTTTCCGACGAAATGCTCCGCCTTTTTGCCGAGACAGGTAAACCGGTTTTTAACCGTGACGGATACAACATCCTCAAGGCCGAGGCTATCGTGCTCATCGGGGTGCAGAAAAAGCCCATCGGACTCAACTGCGGCTTTTGCGGCTTCCCCACATGTGCCGAAAAACCGGCATTAGCTCCGTGTGCTTTTAACGGAGTCGATACCGGTATTGCTATAGGCAGTGCCGTCGCGCTGGCCGCCGACTTGCGTGTCGACACGCGCGTTATGTATTCAATCGGTGTTGCCGCCATGAATCTCGAGATGCTCGGCAAGGGCGTCAGTCTCGTCTTTGGCATTCCCGTCTCATGCTCAAGCAAAAACCCGTTTTTTGACCGTCAGCCCTGACTTTGGCTGCTGTCAGTCGATGCCGGGTCGGTCGTTGGGGCCGCCGTCGGTGTCGTGCTCCCGGAGCTCGCTGCTATCTGTGCGGCGAGCTTCGAGCCTTTTTTATGGCGCGATATTATCACGTTGGTCAGATAAACCGTGAAGAGCGGGAACATTATCATGCCCATCAGCGACAGCACTATACACAGTATCTTGCCCGCCACCGTTATAGGATAGATGTCACATCCGAGCGTTGTCACCTGCATGCAACCCCACCAAAGAGCGCTCCAGTAGCTCGTGACCATCGAGTTGACCGGATATTCGCGTTCAAAAAATATCAGACTCGAAAAGTAGGTTATCAACACCATTATAGACAAGTAAGACGCAAAGATACTCGTAATCTTATTGTGTGAAATATAGCCGAGCACAATCGCCAGCGCAAGCGCGCCACGCGCCATCGGGATAAATCTCACAAAATAAATTGCCTCGCTGTCGAGCGCAATCTGATAGTGGTTGATTATATTCAGATATGGAATCGACAGTATCAGGAACAGCAATCGACGTTTGGTATAGTTCCACTTGTCATCGGCAAGAAAAAGCTCGACAAAAAAGTCAATGATAAACACGATGCATACAAACAGCTGGAAATCCATATAGCGCTTGTTTTTCAGGAACGGAATGTTGCGGAACGTGTCATACGATATATAAACGATCAGAAGCACTGACAAAATCAGCACCGTGACGTGAAACGCATTGATTATCCGGTGTTTTAGCTGTGGTGAAATCTTTTGCATGACTTTATAGTTTTATCGGGGTTTACCCGTTGACAAGTTGAAACATTTATTATTAGAACAACTTTAGGGCCAATATGTTTCAGATTTTGTCAGGTAAATCGGCCGCTTTTGCATCGCGTCTCGATATAAAGTCGGTAAACGTCGCAAAAAGATCGTTGAGAGCCATTGTCGCGTTATCGACTTGAACCGACAGGCTGTCGGCTCCGGCTCCGCTCACGCTGTTACCACCCGATATCACCGTGCCGACGCCCGAAATGTCGCGGATAAGTTTCATCTGAGTGTCAAGCAGCCCTGTCACTCCGGCATCGAGACCCGACGATGTCACCTGCCGTGGCAAATCGCCGTTTCCGACCGGCTCATAAGGGATTATGCTGCCACAGACGGCCCATCGTCTTGCAATCTCACGCCACGAGACAAAATCGGGTTTGGCCCTGGTCGGGAACATCAGTACCCCCTTTGCCGCTGTCGACATGATGTGGTCGGCAAGATTGAGTAATCGGTTTATCTGGCGTTGCTGGTCAACGATATCTTCTACAAACGAATGGACCTCTCCATCGATAAGCGGATAAAATTTCACCGCAAACGGATGTTCACCCGACCCGAGCTGCGACAGGCAGTGACTGAGCAACGACCCGTCAGGAGCATAAAAGCGACCATGCCATCGGTGACGTCGTGTATGCCCGGTTTTGAGCGGTGCTTGTCCCTTCTTATGCCGACGTGCCATCTCCTCGGCAAGCTCGGTCTCAACCGCGGTCGTCAGCGTCATTTCGCGGTATCGGCCTGTTTCCGGATCCACGATCCTGACAACCCGGCTACTCTCCAGCGTCCACACCTCGATAACACGACACCGGCCCGTGGGCGACCTGAAAAATCGCGGAGTATCACCCCCGGTAAGCAGTCCCGGGTCGGCCGCCTGCCGCCCCATAGCCTCGATATCGTTTTCAAAGCCGTAAATACGACGGATCTTCCTGATTCTGTTCATGTCATTTCCACCGAATCTCATCTCGACATCGGCCAGCGACATGTCGTGTACCATTCCCGCAAGCTCAATATCGCATCCGCGAGGATCGGTCACATCGTTTATAAAGAAATCGGCCGGACTGACATTGTCCACATATTTCCTCACGACCCCGTCACGACGACATTCAAGCGCCACACGCTGTACCACACATCCCGACATCAGGAACTCCTCAAACGCCCGGCTGTCAAGCTCATCCAGACAATTTTGATTGTATAACAGGGCCATCGGGCCGTTGTCATCCCGGTTTCCCTGAGCCCTCATGCCACGAAACCGGCCGATTATTGTCTTTACCATCTGACGTATCATGTTGTTGGTCATCGGCTGTCTACCGGTTGTGCGTCTCGACAGTTCGCCCTCGCTCATTGTTTCTTCGGTGAGCGGGTCACTCACCGGGTCGTTCCATTGACGTCCATACGCATAGTTTTTCATTCGTTCGCGCTGAGTCCTGAACCGTCCCATCCGGCGATAGGCATTTACAGCAGCCATGAAAACCGCGCCCTCTTTTGTATTTGGATCAAACATATATTTCCATTTTTTATTTACACATATAATTCCGGTCCGGGAATCATCGCCAAACCTTTGTCGGTAAGAGAGTAAAAGCCCTCGGGAGGCTCGGTCACCGCCATCACCCGTCTAAGTTTGGGAGTCTCTCCGCCCGTGTCTGTAAACATCCTGACAACGTTTCCACCATCGGTCACCGCGACAGGCCGCCCGGTAGGCACAGGCCCGAACGGGCCTCTCATCAGCCGGGCCCGTGGTGAGTCGGCGTTTACAATGTCGGCCTGTACTCCGGCATCGGTTTCGATTGAAATGACAGCGATCACACCATCGATTAGCCTTATCTGCCATTCGCCTGTCCCGGGTCCGGCTGTCACAGGCAGGTCAGCCGCTATATCGATCGGTGGTGTCAGCGAGGGATCTCCCCGTGCCAGCAGGTCGGCATACCAATCGCGCATCCGAGCTGTCTCTATCAGGTCATTGTCGGTCGAATCAAAACCCTCATCAGCCTCACCGGTCATTGTCGAGGCATCGAGACAGTGGCGCAATCGCCACTGCTCGAGCATTTCGGTTGAAGTCAAAAGCATCCTATCGGCACGGTTTTAGTCGACAGCTTCGATTTTCATGTGAGCATCGGGATAACGCAACACCAGACAGCTTGCCTCGGTCAACACGATTGCGTCGGTATTTCGCTGACCCGAATTTCTCAAGTTCAAAACTTCGGCTTGAAACGGTATATGAGTATATTTTGTGATATAATCGGGATCGACAATAAATGCATCATCGGCATGTCCACATAGGTCAAACACCTCGGAAAGAACCACATAAAGCATACCGAATTTTGTTCGTAGCTCGGTAAAATCAATACCCCAGCGGGTGATTATGCGGTCGGGCGACATGAACATGTTGTCCTGATCAAGAGCATGAAGTTTCTGAATAAAACCCGAACCGCCAATGAGTATCTTGCGTGACGAACCTGCGTTGAGCGTAAAAGCATCCTTCATCATCGACACTATTTCCTGATTGGTAAAACGCGACCCTCGTTTATAAGTCCAGCGACGTGTCGCCTGATTCCATATACCGCCGGTCAGCATCACATCCTCACGTTTCACAGGGTCAAAGAAGCGGAGTTTCGATCCAAAAATAAAACTCTTCTCCATGCCAAGTCTCATGTCTATGACCGCAGCTTCCTCCTGATCATTAAATGTCCAGCCGGTCTCCTTGTTTGAAAGTTTGACAAATGTCGACTGTTCGACCTGAGCTTTGAATATTTGGCAAAAATTAGAAGATTTGACAGGAATAGCCTGATATTGTGGTGTTTGCACATCAAGCTCGGTTGCTGCTCGTCCCATTCTTACACAATCAACCCCATTACCTGTATCCACGTCGTCCGCGTCTTCGGGCTGATTGACCGCAATAACCTCGGCCGAATCGGTTGATGTCGCCACCACATACAGCATCATCATTACCTTGTTGCCTTTACTGTCGGTAAAAGTGATTGAAGGCACAAGTATTGTCTCGCTCACCTGGCACGGATTAGGACCTTTGTCGACATAAAGGTTGTAATGACGCAGACCCGAATCACCCGAGTTTACTGCATCCATTCGTTTGATGCGGAATGTCGACGGACGTGTATCCACCGAATAATAATCCACCACCATGCTTCCGGCCTTGCGGTTTGACGCAAATCTTGAAATCTGGTCAATTGGAGTCGACATCGGACGTATCTTTACAACACGACTGTCAATTTCATTAAGAAGAAGGTCGGGTGACACCTCGGTTACCGATTTGATTGTTGAAGGAGCGTTGACAATAGCATTGTCAATTACATTTGATTGTGACATAATAGATTAAGTTTAAATGGTTTAAATATGATTGATAAAATTAATATAAGATGAATCAGTCCCACACGCTGCGGCGTATGTGTGAAAGTACGATAACGTCCGATGCCGCCGATTCCTCGACATCAGGTTCAGGAAAAGTTTGCGTGCCCGGAGCGGCACGATTGAAGAGCTCCTCGGCTTTCATTGCCATCGCTCTCATAAAACCGCGCTTCTCGGCCTCGGCAAGTTGAGATTCAAGGTCATCAGGTGGAGTTCCTGCGTCATTCAATTCATTAACAGCTTCAGCGTTCTTGACTTCATCCGTCGCCTTAATTTCATCGAAATCTTTATCATCTTTGAGATTACCATTGATTTTCTCGGCCTGCTCAGTCAGGCCCTTTGTGTGTGAAAACATAGTTATAAACGATTAAGAAAATTATTTTTTTAATTTGACACTGCAAAGTTACGACACAAAATAGCCCTTCCGACACAAAAAGGATACAAACATGTCGATTTTTTTGAGAAACTAATTTTAACACTTTATCTGACGACCTCGGGCCACGATATTCATTCACTCTTCAACCTACTGAAAAGTAATAAAACCCATGATTTAAAACAAATTTTACAAAATGTTTTAAAACCGTATTTTTTTACAACAGTATAATACATTGATTGATAGTGAGTTATTAAAATCATAGACTCTCTTAGTAAGAGAGACGGTTTATTATTCTCGTTTTCCGGCTGATATTTACGGCTTTACGGGCGTGAATT
>JAIDNJ010000248.1 GCA_029063895.1 Muribaculaceae bacterium
GTTTTATTTGATTAAACTTGTGCTATTTAAAATATGTAATCTATATAAACATCTTAAAACTTGGTTATTATATTTTTCTATATGGCATATAGTTAAGGTTATACTTTTAATTTGTGTAATATTTGCATAATTTAGAATAATTGCATAATTTTGCATTGTGAAATATGCCGAGCGTGAAAAGATAATGATAATTAAAATTGCCGGCTTTATAATTTGACTTAATGCAACTTCAATATTATACTGTAACTTTGATAAATAGATTGGACATTTATCTCTTTATTCATGAATTCCAATTAATGAATTGAAAAGATATGTAATAAGTATATTAAATGGAATAAAAAAAGTACATTTTCAATTCCGGGAGCCGCACGACGTGAGTCGCGCGGTTTTTGTTTGTAAAATATTATTACTGTCCGCTAAACCATAAGTTAGTGAGTCCTACTTCATGAAAGGTAGCTCCAACGCCTGTTCAATTTGCTCTGCAATACCGATAGCAACAGATTGGCAATGAGTGTCACCCATATCTGGATTTTTATGGCGTTGGCACTTTCTCTGTAGAAGTATTTCAGGGGGAAGTTCTGCTTGATCTGTTTGAAAAGGATTACCACATATAGCATTGTAAGCAGATGCGTATAGCCATCGAAGCTCTTGACACACTTTTCTCCGCCGTGTTTTCGGCTAATCTCAACAATCTTTTCACGGTCGAGTGATTTTATTGGTTGACCATATATCGGCTGTCCGAAGAAATTACTACTTTTGCTCATGGTTATTATTAAGTTTGTGGTGAACCCAAAATAACCATAATATACTCATAAGAACTTACCGAAGCATTGATTTATGGACAGCAAAATGTCATTCAAGAACTGGCTCCCATTATTAGGACTGACTTGTGCGGCTTTTATATTCAACACATCCGAGTTTATCCCAATCGGATTACTTAGCGACATTGCTGAAGATTTTTCTACTACGGAGGCTCATGCTGGAATGTTGATTTCTGTATATGCCTGGATTGTGATGATATTGTCATTACCATTAATGCTGCTTGTCTCGAAAATTGAACTACGCAAACTTATGTTATGCACAATCGTGATGTTTATGGTTTGCCAGTTGCTTTCGAGTTTTTCGACCACTTATTCCATGCTTATGGCCTCCCGAATAGGGGTGGCCTGTACACACGCTATCTTCTGGTCGATTGTCTCTCCGCTTGCTGTCAGTATCGTGCCTGATCACTCGCGTCCGCTGGCCCTAAGTATGATTGTGACCGGTACCTCCATTGCAATGATTTTCGGGCTGCCATTAGGACGCCTCATCGGATTGAGCATCGGATGGAGAACGACATTCCTTTGTGTAGGTATCATTGCATTCATCACAGCTATATATCTGATGTCATGTCTCCCAAAGGTACCGAACAAGGATGGATTCACGCTACACAATCTTCCGGCTTTGTTGAAGAATCCTCTGCTCATAGGGTTGTATATCCTATCTCTTCTTGTTGCCACCTCTTATTATACCGGATATAGCTACATCGAGCCTTTTCTGAAACAAGTGGCAGGATTGTCGGACGGATGGATCACCACAACCTTGATGATCTTTGGTGGAGCGGGTATCATAGGGAGCTTTTCGTTCTCCAGATTTTATCCTAAAAGTTCCTTCCGGTTTATGAATACAGTTCTTTTAGGGATAGCAGCAAGCCTGTTATTGTTTCGTCTCTCGGCGTTGCTTCCGGCCACAGTCATTATGTTGTGTGCCGTCTGGGGTATAGCTGTCACGGCATTTAATGTGGCACTTCAGGCAGAAATAATAAACTATTCGCCGCAGAATGCCACCTCCATATCAATGTCTATTTTCTCTGGCATCTTCAACCTGGGGATAGGATGTGGCACATTGTTGGGCGGCTATGTATGCACCTATATTTCCATAGACAAAATTGGTTATGTAGGAGGAGTAGTAGCGGTAATGGCTTTCGTGTATTGGTATATGAGGGTAAAAAAGCTCCTACAAGCCAAAACAGATTAAGTGTACCTAAGAATTGAAGAAAACTATGGAGAATCAAAAAATTAGCTATAGGCACGTTTGCATTGGGTGTCGCCGAATTTGGCATGAAGGTAATTTGAGAAATGTAGCAAAAAGTATCGGGGTATCGATTGTTAAAGCGAGCAATTTTATATTTCTATAATATTACTGTCCGCTAAACCATAAATTAGTGAGTCCAACTTCATGAAAGGCAGGAGTTGAACTTATATTTTGTATATGACAAGCCCCCTCAGTCGTTTTCGGATGTTTCTGGAGGCGCTTCTGAGGCATTTGCCAGCATGATTTTCAGATCTGCATCAGGTTGGTTTAGGAACTTTTCAAGATTCAGGTAATTCCCTACAAACCCACTGAGGTTTAACGTGTTGATGGTATGTACGCAATTAAAATGATTTCAGATAATCGGTGCGGATGATACCGTCTGAAATTGTACGGGCACGTGTCAGGTGATCAAGTATTTCAGGGGCGACTGATGACGTGTCGCCGATAATCTCGTTTGTGACAGGCGAAATGGCAATGCCGTGATAGTCGGGGGCAAAGATGCTTTGTCCCATACCTTTCCAGCGATAATCGTCGAGTCCGAGCAGATTGATGAGCGTGGGATACATGTCAATTTGCCCCATAGCGCTGTCGCGACGGCCCGGGACCGGTGAATTGAGAAGGATAAATGGGGTGAACTGTCCCTCGGAAACAATGGCTGCGGCTTCGGGTGACGAGTCCCTGATTTCCTGACGCCATGAAGCGAGCCCCTCGTGATCGCCGGTGATGAGTATTAATGTATTGTCAAAATCGGGGCGTGATTTCAGATACTCGACAAGCTGATGCAGCTGTGAGTCGGTATAATGGCCCATTGTGATGTAATCGACGAGCTTGGAAGGCAATCCCGAGTTTGATAAATCAAAGTCGGGGTCTTTCAAATTGTCGGGAAGTACAAACGGACTATGCCCCGAGTAGGTCACAAACGTAAGCATGGCCGGGGTGCCCTCAGGCCATAAATTTTCATTGCTCAGCTTGCCAACGCTCTGTCTGAGGAATGATCCGTCTGACAATTTGCCCGGATTACCCACGAGTTCGTCAATTACCCAGTCACGGCGGTCGATCAGCGAGTCATAGCCAAACGATCGGCTTATCACTTCCTGATTCCACGTGATAGGTTTGTCACAGGTAAAGATAGTGCTTCGCGTGCCGTATTTTTCTTTTAGGGCTTTATTCAGTGTTAGATAGGTTGATGACGGGTATTTCATGCTGTAGACCGATCCGACCATAGGCATCATTCCGGCATGTAATAAGAGCTGGCAGTCGATTGATCGTCCCGAGGCAACTTGTGTCAGCACTTTGGGTACATAGAACGAAGTCGGGTCCTTGACAAGAGAATTGAGATAAGGGGTGATTGGTTTGCCGTTGATGTCGGCTTCAATCATCCAGCTTTCAAAAGATTCGAGAAGAATGACCACAAGGTTTTGACGTCGCGCGATGCTGTCGGGAAGAGCGGGAGATGGCATGAGTGCTTTGTGCCGGTCGAGCCAGTTCTTATACATTGGTATGGCGTCGCGTGACTCGGCTGCGCGTTGGTCGGCAAGGCTGTAGATGACGTGTCCGGCAAAGGTATAGGTCGGGGTTCCGCAGGTGCTGTAATAGCACGATTGTACAAGACGATCATATTCCTTATAGAACCCGCCGCGCAATTTCACTCCTGTAAATGACACAAGGGCAAGCAACGCGATGCAGCCGATGTAACGTAACTCCTTACCCCCCCCGATAGTTACGCTCGCTTTATGAGCCCAAAACAATCCGGCGGCCAAAATGATCGGGAAACCGATGTCGATAGGTCGGAGCGAGGTATAGATACTTGCGGTGAAATCGGACAGATTGCCGACGAGAGCGAAGCTGTCGAGGGGAATGCTCGTGAAGTAGGTGCGACAATACATTATGTCGGACAACAGCAGCAAATCAACCGCCACAATCCACAGTGTCTGTACCCATGCGCGGCGGGTCAGGAGATAGGGCAGAGTCAGTATGAGCGCGCCTAAAACATTGTTTACCCATAAAAGCCAGTCGCTCATTGACCGGAAAGTGGTGAATGAACACCAGTCGATTACAAACCATAACAACGACATGAATGACATGGCTGTCATCACGCCGAGTCGTGATTTCCACAGGTCGGAACCAAACAAGAAATGGATTGCTTTTTTCATAGCCCTCGGGCTTGTTTGTCAGGAAAGTATCTGATTAACCCGTTTGAGAGCGTCTACAAAAGCGTCGGCCTCTTCGATAGTGTTGTAGACTGCAAATGAGGCGCGGACCGTACCCTCGATGCCGAGAGCGGTCATGAGCGGCTGGGCACAATGATGACCGGTGCGGACGGCGATACCGAGTTTATCGAGCAGCATGCCTGTGTCATAGTGGTGGGCGTTTTCGAGCAGAAACGATATGACAGCGCTCTTGTCGGGTGCGGTCCCGAATATACGTATGCCCGGAATCTCGTCAACGAGGCGGCGGGTGGTATGATCGAGCAATATATGTTCCTGACCGGCGATGATGTCCATCCCGGTTTCCTCTATAAAATCAATGGCCGAGTTAAAGGCGGCGATGTCGACAAAGTCGGGTGTACCGGCTTCAAATTTGAACGGTAGCTCGGCAAAAGTTGTACCTTCAAACGACACATGGCTTATCATTTCGCCTCCTCCCTGATAGGGTGGCATCTTTTCAAGCAACTCGCGTCGGCCGTAGAGCACCCCGACTCCTGTCGGGCCATACATCTTGTGGGATGAGAACACATAAAAATCAGCGTCAAGGTCCTGCACATCGACTTTGAGATGGGGGACACCCTGAGCGCCGTCGACGAGCGCATGAGCTCCATGATCGTGAGCGATAGCGATTATCTCTTTGGCCGGATTGACTGTGCCGAGGACGTTTGACACGTGGGTGAATGCCACGAGGCGCGTGCGGTTGTTAAACAGGCTGCGGTATACATCGAGATCAAGCTGCCCGTCGGGTGTGATGGGAACAACGTTTATTTTGATTTTGACACGGTTCTGGAGCAGCTGCCACGGAACAATGTCGGCGTGATGTTCCATGACGGTGAGGATTATCTCATCACCGTCATGAAGAAAAGCCTGACCATAGGACGACGCCACGAGGTTGATAGCCTCGGTTGTTCCGCGGGTAAAGACAATTTCCTCGATTGAACGTGCGTTGATGTATTCCTTGACGCGCCGGCGGGTATGTTCCTGCATGTCGGTGGCCTCCTGGGAGAGCGTGTGAACGCCGCGGTGAACGTTGGCTTTTGTATGGTAATACATGTTGTCAACCGTCTCGACAACCTGTCGCGGAGTCTGGGATGTAGCCGCGTTGTCGAGATAGACAAGCCGGCGTCCGTAGACTTCACGGTCGAGAATCGGAAATTTTTCGCGTATGCGGAGTATGGTGTCCTGTGGTATGTTCATTTTTCAGTATTGTTTACTCGCGGGGAGTGGTGATGTTGGTATGGCAGTCGGCCTGACAGTCGGCACACAGCATCTGTTCGCCGCCGAGGCGTTTCTCTACAAGCATCGACAGGCGCGATTTGATGCCCTCGACCTTGATGGTATCGAGCGCGTCGGTCATGAAGGCGAGCATGAGCATCTTGCGTGCGGTGTTGTATGGGATTCCACGAGCCTGCATATAGAAAAGAGCGTTGGCGTCGAGCTGACCGGTAGCGGTTCCGTGGCTGCATTTCACCTCGTCGTTGTAGATGAGCAGCTGAGGTTCGGTGTGCATGCGGGCTCCTTCCGAGGCTATTATATTGCGGTTGTTCTGATAACCGGCGGTGAATGGCGCAGCCGGGTCAACATAAATTCCACCCTCAAATGCACCTTGAGCATTGTCGTCAAGCAGATATTTGAAAAGCTGATCGCTGTTGCAGTGTGGTGCCAGATGGTTTACATTTGAACGGTTGTCAACGTGCATATGTCCGTCGGCGACGGCCATGCCCGAGAGGTAGGCGCTTGAGTGTTCTCCCTCGAGTTTGATGTCATATTCGTTACGGGTAATGCCACAGCGGAGAGTTGTAGAGCCGACGCGGACGGTCGAACCCTCGTCCTGACGGGTGAACAGGCGTGAATAGCGCGAGGTGAGGGCGGTGGTCTCCTCGATTGAGTATATGTCGAGTTCAGATCCTCGCTCGCCGGCTACCTCGATTATTTCGGAGGCGAGGAAGCGTACATCGGACGTCTGGGTGTGGTCACAGAAGAAGATGCTGCCTTTACTGTCTTGCTCGGCAACAACCAGCACGCGTCTCACTCCCATAAGCGGTGAGGGGGAGTTGAAGATGTTGACAATCTGTATAGGCGATTCGAGATGCACGCCGCGACCCAGACGTATGAAAAGACCCTCCTGGGCAAGCATGGTGTTCAACGCTACCGACGGCTCGTTGGCCGGAGCGATATTATTGTAATATTTCCCGATAATGTCGGGATATAGTTCGCATGCCTTTGAGAGCGGCATGACGTCGACTCCGGATGGCAAATTTTGTCGCAGTGTCGAGGTTGCCACAAACGAATCGTTGACAACCACGCCGAGCAGTGTGCTCACGTTGGGAATGTCACAGCGAAATGTACGGCCAATCTCGGTAGGGATGTTCATTCTGAGGATGTTGACGCCATAGTCGGGTTCAAACATCTTTTCTATTGAGGTGACCTTGAAGCCCTCGTCCCCCTTTTCGGGCAGACGTTTCCCCTCAAGCGCGCGTGCTGCTTCAGGTCGCTTCCCGTTCATCAGTGGTGACGAATGAGAGTCGATAGCTTCGGCGTTAAGGCGGTAAAGGTCAATATATTGTGTAAGAGAAGTCATAGGCTGATTGAAATTTATTGGTTGTCAATCTCCTGCTTGATCCAGTCATAACCTTTTTCCTCAAGCTCGAGTGCAAGTTCGGGACCACCGGTCTTGACGATGCGTCCTTTGTAGAGCACATGTACAAAGTCGGGCTTGATATAGTCGAGCAGACGCTGGTAGTGGGTGATGACAATGGTCGAGTTTTCGCTTGTCTTTAGTTTGTTGACACCACCGGCCACGATGCGGAGGGCGTCGATGTCAAGACCGCTGTCGGTCTCGTCGAGGATAGACAGGCGTGGTTCAAGCACGGCCATCTGGAAAATTTCGTTACGTTTTTTCTCACCACCCGAAAAGCCTTCGTTTACCGAGCGTGAAGCCAGTTTGTTGTCAAGCTCGACAATGGCACGTTTTTCTCTCATCAGTTTGAGAAAATCGCTTGCCGAGAGAGGTTCCTCACCAAAATATTTACGCTTGGCGTTGACGGCGGCACGCATGAAATTGACCATCGACACTCCGGGAATCTCTACCGGATACTGGAATGAAAGGAATAATCCCTCGTGGCTGCGGTCTTCGGGTGTGAGTGCAAGCAGGTCAATGCCGTGGAATG
>JAIDNJ010000249.1 GCA_029063895.1 Muribaculaceae bacterium
CAATTATTAAATCAATAACATGAAAAATTCATCTTTAATCTTTGCCGCGTACTTTTTTATCACATCATTTATTGACAATAGGGAATGACTAACCGATTTAAAGTGCTCGCATGATTAACATTACAAATAACCAAATGTCTTTTTACAACTCATTACTTTTAGTGTTGCTCGGTGTGACGCTAAGCCTTTCATCGTGCAGTATATCGAGGAAGTGATAAATTCCGGCACACCGCCTTTTCAGTATTTGATGTAGATGTACGAACGTACATTTTATAGAACAAAACATTATGGTTCAGCCAATTAAGATAAATACACGATATTTCGTGTCCTGCAAGCCTGTGCCTATATCAATTGGTCGAAGACCAATAACAAGTTTAAACCCCATCATGGCGCGTCAGCTTCATGGCGGGGTTTAAATCTGTTTTTTCGTCTCCGACGAAAGGCATGTGGTACATCCCGGCAAAGTTGGAACTTCATCATTTTGATACAGCGCTAATTTTTTTTATCTGAGAAATAATATTTGTAACTTTGTGGCTGAATAAACAGAAAAGATATATGGCAGTAATATTGAATATTGAAACTTCAGGAAAGACCTGCTCGGTGGCCCTGACCGCCGAGGGAATGATTTTGCGTCACTACGAAAACTTTGAAGGACGTAATCATGCCACACTCCTGAGTGATTATATAAAATCGTGTCTTGACCATCTTGAGGATCATGAGCTGAAACTCGAAGCCGTTGCCGTGAGCCTCGGGCCGGGCAGCTATACAGGCCTTCGCATAGGTCTCTCCGAGGCCAAAGGGCTGGCTTATGCCCTTGATATTCCACTCATAGGGCTATCGACGCTCGAGATTATGGCTGTCGGGGCGATGTTTCGCGAGGATGCTGACCCCGACGCACTGCTGGTGCCGATGATTGATGCTCGCCGCATGGAAGTCTATACCGCCGTCTATGATTTCGCTCTCACGCCGGTGGTTGCACCGACACCGCTGATACTGGCTGATGACAGCTATGAACGCTTTTTGGCTGAGGGTCCGGTGACATTCTTTGGTGATGGGTCTGACAAGGCGCGTGATCTTTTCGGTTCAAACCCCAATGCCCGTTTCATCGCCGACATAGTCCCACTGGCCACCGACATGACAGCATTGGCCGACCGTGCGTTTGCCCGCCGCCAGTTCCTTGATCTGGCCTACAGCGTACCCGAATATCTCAAAGATTTTCAAGCAATAAAACCTAAGAAGCTGTTCTGAGGTACACTTGAACTTTTTTGGCACGATATTTGTACTATCACATAGTATAACAACACATAAAATAAAATGAATATGGAAAAAATCGAACCCGGAAAATATGTTGAAATGGTCTATGACCTTTATAGTGTCAATCCTGACGGAACAGAGACTCTCGTTCATCAGTCAGACCCCGAAGACCCCGAAAAATTTGTTTTCGGCGTTACCCGTGGCATGATTGCACCTCTTGAAAAAGCTCTCGAAGGTCTTGAAAAAGATGCTCCTTTTGACGTTGCTGTCAAAGCCGACGAGGCGTTTGGCCCCTATGATCCCGAGCAGGTAGCAGTCCTTGACCGTGATATTTTCCTTGTCGACGGCAAGTTTGACGAGGAGATGATCAAGGTAGGTGCCATCGTGCCGATGATGACTGCCGACGGCTACCGCATCAACGGCGTTGTCAAGGAAATCACTCCCGAAAAAGTATCGATGGACTTCAACCACCCCCTCGCCGGCAAAGACGTGCGTTTCAAGGGTCAGGTAAAAGAGGTTCACGATGCTACTCCCGAAGAGCTCAAACCGTTCCAGGGCGGCTGTGGCTGTGGCGATGGCGGTTGTGGTGACGGCTGCGGCGATGGTTGTGGCGGAGGCTGTGAAGGTGGTTGCTGTCACTAATCTACAAGAACTTAAAGATAAAACATGGCGGTGTGTCAAATTTTGGCACACCGTTTTTTTTTATTAATAGACATTGTAGTTCAGTCAATTAGTATCGGGACGCGATATTTCGCGTCCTGCCAGCCTGTACCTATTTCAGATATTAAAAATTGGTCTCCAGCAAAAGCCACGGCGGCCGTTGCCCGAATAGGACGTGATGCATCACGTCCCCCCCAGATGTTGCAATCAAATAAAGACACCCGACATCACTGCCGGGTGTCTCCCACCTTTATCATTCCTTATGAATTTATGAAGTAGTCTTTATAGCTGTGTCCATTGGCTTACACCGGCACGGATTGTAGCATCCGAGCGGTATCCACGGAAGAAATGCTGATAACGTCGACCTGCTTGTAATTGCCAGTAGTCGCTATAGTTAGAGTATTTACCGTTCTGACCCATTACCTGAAGTTCATCACCATTCTCGTCAAGAATACGATAATAAACATTTATTCTACCGTAATCGGCACCATGGGGCTGGTCGATTTTTACGGATGACCAAGATGTACACTCGCCAAAAGCGACTGGCTCACCTACATTTTCCCATTCAGTCCAATCATTATTAAGCCATCTTGATCTGTAATGAGCCTGATATTGTATTTTACCTTGATAAGGAACACCGGGAGTTTCATACAGCAAGTTGTAGAAACGTACATAACCGATTGAGTCAGTCTCGTATGTAGGAGTAACATCAAAAGTAATATTATTGCTGCTATAACCGGTGTCGATAATGAGGGGATCTTTGTCAAAGTCATATACAATGACATTCTGTTTACGACCGGGAATCAGGTTGAGTTTACGTTCGTAAGCAAGTTTCTGTTCCGGACCAAGATAGTAACGGAGCACGGGGTTGGTTTCTTTTACAGTATAGAAAAGACCTACCGAACCGCTGGGCTGACCATTGTTTGTAGACATGATCGAAGCGTTATTGGGCTGTACATATACCTGATCTCCAAGCTCGATTTTATAAATATTGTTGGCGGTTGCAGTCGATACCGGGACAAAATAGTGAAGCTGAACCTGAGTCATTTCATTCACGTTGGTCATAGGAAACTCAATCTCATGTTTGTCACATGAAGAAAGTACTCCTACAGCTGCCAAGAACAGAGGTATGTATTTTAATATCTTCATATCGATATATTCTTTATCTGTTATTTAATTGGTTTAAAGAGATTCGGGCATTTCGCCGGGATAAGCAAACCAGGGAATTGAAGTATGATAGTAAGGACTTGTTCCACTGATAGGTTTGATCTGCTCAAGCGAAGGTACGTTCCACATGTATTCTGAGTTGTAACGCGGACGGACGCGGAAGCAGGGAGAACCGTTATTGGTGTTGGTACCGTATGTACCCTTACGGAGCTGTACGTTTGCAGGAGCAAGGTAGTAGCCTTTGAACACCTTGTTGGGGTTAGTATCCCATTTCTGGTAAAGAACTGTAGTTTCCCAGCCGTTGCCGTTGTAGGGATATTCACCTTTATAGTCGATGTCATACATGTACTTGCGCTGGTCAACCCATCCTTCCATTGCACCCCAGGGATAGAGAGCAACATATTTCTGCATCATGATGTGAGAAAGGGTGAGTTTGTCCTGAGTAAGCTGAACGAACGGACCTGCAAGATAATCTTCGGCGAGTTCATTGAACACCTTGACAGTAATCTTGTCACCACCGGCAATGCTACCCTCTTTACCGGGAGTAATGTACTTAGCAGTGAAAGCGAGGTCCTCTTTGATACCTTTCTTGAATGAGTCAAGAGCATCGGCTTTGCGACCCATCTTGAAGTAAGCCTCGGCAGCACAGAAGTGGATTTCAGCGGCTGTCATGAGGATGTAAGGAGCGTTATCACGGAAAATCCAGCGACCCACACCGTCGTATGTAGTTGAACCGACAGCGTTACGGCCATAAACTGATGGTGCGTTGCCGATAGGACCACCAACTGCAGTGAAAGTACCTCCAAAATAACGACGTGCTTTGATTGAGTCAACATTTTCCATGTTGGTAAACTCGTTGTCATCAGTTGTAGCCAATTTCACAGCCATACGGGGGTCGTAGTGACCGGGGAGGTTGTACAATGTGTCACAAACGATCTGCTCGTCCATCAACTCGTAGGGGAAGAAATCGTTGTTTTCAACAGGAATAAGATCACCCGTAACTTCGTCATATTTTCGTACTGCACCGGTCATAACCTGAACTGCATAGTCGTGCTGGAAATATGTACGGGTGAGGTTACCGCGATATACACCCCAGAAGTTGTTATAGTCCGAGTAAGGAGCGGTTGCACCGGGACCGGGAACCTCTACGGTAGCATCGTCATCCGATGAATTGATAGCCTTTGCATAGCAGTCAACAAGTTCCTGAGCATACTTTGAGTTGAAGTCATTCTTGTTGGTGAGAGCTGCAAGGTCGCGAACGATTACCGAATAAGCGAATTTTTTCCATTTCTGAGGATCACCATGATAGATAAAGTCATTATCTGACAATTTCTTACCGTATGATGTATTGTCCTGCATTTCAAGATACTCGATAGCTTTATAAGCCCACTCACGAGCCTGAGCCATGATATCTTCCTGAGAGTCATATGAGTGAGAAAGCTGGCCGGGAACGTATGCCTCTTTCATGGGGCACTCGCCGTGATATTTGGTGAGCATATCCCAGTCAAAAGCTTTCATTGCCATACCCATACCTGCGAGGGTCCAGTTTTCAGCCTCAACCGACTGGTTGATCATGTTCTCGAGGTTCATACCGTGAGTCCAATAAACCATACGCCAGATCTGGCCGCCGGCATCCGAGCCTGAACTGTAAGAGTGGCCGGCAAATGAGGTATAGCCTGTTGTACCGAACATCTGAGCAAGAGGAGCGGCGGCACGGAGGTCAAAATAAACCTCATTGTACACCTGAGTGATACCCGCGAGATAGAGAGAAGCCTCAATCTCAGCCGGTCCGTCGACATTGGTGTTCACATCGAGATAGTCTTCACAACTGCTGAAAGCTACCGCAGTTGAAAGTGCCAATGCTGCTATAATTGATTTATTCATTTTTTTCATTCTTTGAGAGTGTGAAAGATTAATTGAATGTGAGACTTACACCGAATGAGTAGGTGCGAGGATTGGGAATACCCCAAACGTCGAAACCTTCACCACCAGTACCGCCACCAGCTGCACTAAGTGCGTTACCTACTGCGTCGATACCTGAATAGTTGGTCCAGGTAAAGAGGTCGTTACCCGATACATAGATCATTGCATTGCTTACAAAACCGTTGAGGAATTTCTTGAGAGCCTTGGTAGGAACAGTGTAAGAGAGACGGAGTTCCTGCATACGCAGATAATTTACGTTTTTCTCAACCCAGTTGTCATCGACACCGGTGTAGATTGATGCACCGTAGTTACTCATATTGACAGCGATAGTGCTGGGAGTGGGGTTATCGGTGTTTTCAAGACCGTCTTTGAGGACGCCATTGAATACAAATGAACCGTTTTCACGAAGGTGAACAGATTCCATACTCATACCGTTACTGAGAAGATCACGTTTCGTACCGTTTACAACGGTAGCACCGAGACGGCCCGAGAACATAGCGTTGAGATAGAAACCTTTCCAGTTAACCGAGGTTGTGATACCGAATTTGAGTTTGGGCTCACGGTTACCGATAATGCTCCAGTCAGCGTCAACAAGGGGAAGACCGGTTGTCGGGCTGATGAGGATATCGCCCTTCTCGTTACGTTCATAGCTGCGGCCGGTAAGAGATGTGATAGGCTCGCCGACCATGATACCGTTACGGATGTTACCCGATACCCAGGTATAGGCGTTGTAATATTCCGACACGTTCTCGGGGAGGTAAACTACTTTAGAGTCGGTAGCCGAGAGGTTGACACCTACGTTCCAGCGGTAGCCGGGACCGGTGATGATGTCACCGTCGATGTGAGCTTCCCAGCCCCAGGTGTTGAATGTACCAACGTTAAGGTTGTTGAGCACGAAACCGGTTGCATAAGAGAGACGGAAACCGTTCACAATCTGGTCGGCACAGTGAGTGCGGAAGTAAGTGAAGTCGGCAGCAACGCGGTCATGGAAGAGACGGGTTTCAAAACCGAATTCGTATGAGGTTGTCATCTCGGGTTTGAGAGCGAGGTTAGGACCGGTGAAACCGTAACGGTAACCGCCACCCGGATCCTCGGTTACTTCAAGTTCGGGATAGATTGAAAGAGGAGATGCGTCTTTGCCTACCTGAGCTACAGAACCGCGAAGTTTAAGATAGCTGAGGATATCCTGGTTGGCAAACCAACGGAGGTCGGTGGGTACCCAAGCGAGCTCGGCTGCGGGATAGAAATATGAGTTGTTATCTTTGGGAAGAGTTGACGACCAGTCGTTACGGGCACGGAGAGTGAGGAAGAGCTGGTTGGCATAACCGAGCTCAACCTGAGCCGATATAGCCTGTACACGACGTTTGGTTGTACGTTTTAATGAAGTAACGGTCGCAGGATCACAGTTATTGATTGACTGGAAGTCAATTACCGAAAAATTTGTACCATTGGTAGCAAGACGGTTAACGCCGTTTTCTACCTGGTGGTAACCAACCTGAGCATTTACAGTAAATTTGTCACCGAAGAATGAACCGCCGTAACCTGCAATGAAGTTGAGGGTCGGGTCATTGAAGTTTGACTTGGCAAGGTTGTAAGAACCTACTCCCTCCTGATTGGTCGAATAGTAGGGGTGACGAGAAGTCTCGAATGTCTGAGAACCAACGTCCCAACCGGCCTGAGCACGTACAAAGATATTGTAGGGGAGGTTGATGGTAAGAGCGGCATTTGACAAGAAGCGGTCACTCTCGTCATAGTTTTTGTTCTTGTACATACCGAAGAGCGGGTTGAGAATGTCGGTATCGGTATAAGTCGAGGGGAAACGCATGTGAGAACCGTCGGGATCCATCCAGTTGGCCATATTATCGGTCAGAGGCCATCGTGAAGCCATACGGATCGGGCCGTTAGTACCCTTGGCCACCTTGTTGTTGGTAGTGTGAGTGTACTGCATCGACGCCTCGAATTTCAACCATTTGGTGATTTCGGCCTTACCCGAGAGCGAAAGGTTGGTACGGTCATAGTCGGTTGTCTTGATAACACCGGTCTGATCGAGGAAAGAAGCACCGGCACGGAGGGTAGCTTTCTGAGTACCTGTTTCAACCGATACGTTGTGCTTCATTGCATGACCGGTCTGGAGCACGGCAGCCATGTTGTCATAGAGCTGAGTGCCTTCGGGATATTTCGAACCATATTTGGCACTATAGTACCAATGGGTTGTACCGAAAGCACCGGGACCGTAAACATCCTGCATTTCAGGCCATCCGTAAGCCTTGCTCCATGAGAATGAGTTAGAGTAGTTCACACGCCCTTTACCGTTGGTCATATTACCCTTTTTAGTGGTAATGATGATGGCACCGTTAGAAGCGTCCGAACCGTAAAGAGCGGCAGCGGCAGCACCCTTGAGGACAGTCATTGACTCGATATCCTCGGGGTTGAAGTCGTTACCGCGAGACGAGAAGTCGAGGTCACGGCTTGTGATAGCGTCAGCAGCACCTGCAAACGACGACGGGTCAAATGTCGAGTTGTTCATAGGAATACCGTCGACAACGTAGAGAGGCTGGTTGTTACCCGAAATTGAAGTGGCCGAACGCAGTGTTACTGTTGTTGATGCACCCGGCGCACCATTGGTCGATGTAACGGTCATACCCGACACACGACCCTGAAGAGCTGTAATGAAGTTGTCACGGCCCGACTCGATAATGTCTTTAGCCTTAACGTTCTGCACCGAAGAACCCACAGCACGGGCAACACGTTTCATACCGAACTCAGCGGTGATCTCAACTTCACCAAGCTGGTTTGCGTTTGATTCAAGTTTGACTTCGATGTCTTTTTTATCTCCGACCTTGACGGTTACAGGATTGTGACCGATGTAGGAGATGCGGAGCTCGCTACCCTTGGGAGCCGAGATTGTAAAGTGGCCGTCGATGTCGGTCATTGTACCGGTTTGAGTACCCACCACAAGGATGGATGCACCTACAACCGGTTCACCTTCAGAGTCAAGCACCGTTCCTGAGATTTGCTGTTTAGCCGAAGCTGTTACGCTTTGCGGTATTGGCGTTTCATTTGCAAATACTGCGAGTGGAGTTCCCAGTATTGCTACAGAAGCCAATAGTAAACATGGTATCTTTCTCATAAATAAAAAAATGTGGATTGGTTAATAATGTTTATTATTGGTTTTACTTGTAAAGAATCAATCTTCAACACTTAACCGGCGTCCTGTTAACGGTAGTTTCTCAGGATTAACATCATGCTAAGAAGACAATCTGTCGATGCGTTTAAGGGTATAAAATCGAGGAATCAGTCGTTTTTTCTAATCAAATATATAGGACGTATCCGACATACAGGGTTAGCTTATTTGAATGATATGCGATAATCGCACGTGCAAATGTACACAAAATTTCACATTTACCCCCCCCCATTTAGTTAAGATAGGTGTGGTGTGCAGATCTGACGCTGCCGACGATGTTCGGG
>JAIDNJ010000025.1 GCA_029063895.1 Muribaculaceae bacterium
GATTTCGACACTGATGATGGCCGGAATCCGCGACATTCTCATCATCTCCACCCCGCAGGACCTCCCCGGCTTCCGCAGTCTGTTGGGCGACGGCAGCGACTATGGAGTCAGGTTCACATACGCCGAGCAACCCTCGCCCGACGGATTGGCACAGGCATTCATCATCGGCCGCGAGTTCATCGGCGACGATTCGGCCTGCCTCGTGCTCGGCGACAACATCTTTCACGGTGCCGGGTTCTCCAAAGTGCTCAAAGACGCCGTCCGCACCGCCGAGGACGAAAGCAAAGCGACCGTGTTCGGCTACTGGGTCGATGACCCCGAGCGATATGGCGTGGCCGAGTTTGACCACGCCGGCAACTGCCTGTCAATAGAGGAAAAGCCCGAACACCCAAAGTCCAACTATGCCGTTGTCGGCCTATATTTCTATCCCAACAAGGTAGTCGATGTGGCTGCGCGAATCAAGCCGTCGGCACGCGGTGAGCTTGAGATTACCACTGTCAATCAGGAATTTTTGAAAGACGGCGAGCTCAAGGTACAGACACTTCCGCGCGGATTTGCATGGCTCGACACCGGTACCCACGATTCATTGGCCGAGGCCTCAATCTATGTCGAGGTGCTCGAGAAGCGTCAGGGGCTGAAAATAGCCTGTCTCGAGGGAATAGCCTTCCGTCAGGGCTGGATCTCAAAAGAAAAGATGATTGAGCTTGCCCGACCGATGCTCAAGAATCAGTACGGACAATATCTCATGAAAGTTGTCGAGGAAGTAGAACGCACCGGCAACGAAAACCTTGATTAAAATGGAAATAATTAAAACCGACATAGAAGGCGTGGTCATCATCGAGCCGCGCATCTTCCGCGACCCCCGCGGATACTTTTTCGAGAGTTATTCCAAGCGCGAATTTGACGAGAAAGTCGGCCCTGTCGACTTTGTACAGGACAACGAATCATGCTCGACCCGCGGTGTCATGCGCGGCCTTCACTTCCAGCGTCCCCCGTTTGCTCAGGCCAAGCTCGTCAGGTGTGTCAAGGGTGCCGTCATCGACGTTGCCGTCGACATACGCAAAGGCTCCCCCACATACGGCCGCCATGTGGCCGTAGAGCTTACCGAGGACAACCACCGCCAGTTCTTCATCCCCCGCGGATTTGCTCACGGATTTGCCGTGCTCAGCGACATCGCCGTGTTCCAGTATAAATGTGACAACTACTATCATCCCGAAGCCGACGGCGGCATCTCTATCCTCGATACGTCGCTCGATATCGACTGGGGGATAGCTATAGATGACGCAATCCTCTCTGACAAAGACAAGAAGCACCCGTTGCTCAAGGACTTTGACTCGCCTTTTGATTTTTAATTTTGTAAAGTAAGCAAAATTAAATACCTTTGTCATTAATAATTTATATTGCTGATTTTATGAATTCCCCGATAAATATACTTGTCACCGGCGCCAACGGCCAGCTCGGCAACTGCATCCGCAACGCCTCTCGCGGGTCGGCTGACAACTACATCTTCACCGACGTCGCCGAGCTCGACATCACTGATGCCGAGGCTGTCGCCGGGATGGTGCGTGACAACAACATAAACCTTATTGTCAACTGTGCCGCCTATACCAACGTCGACAAGGCCGAGGACGATGCCGATTTTGCCGAAAAGCTCAATGCCGGCGCGGTCCGCAATCTCGCCGAGGCGATCAAGGCTGCCGACGGCACCCTCATCCACATCTCGACCGACTATGTCTTTGGCGGTTCGCAGGGCAACACACCGCGTACCGAGTCCGAGCCGGCCAATCCCACCGGCGTCTATGGTCTCACCAAACTCCACGGCGAGCAGGCCATCTCCGAGGTCGGCTGCAAGTCATTGATTTTCCGCACAGCGTGGCTCTACTCAGAATATGGCAAGAACTTTGTCAAGACCATGCTCAGCCTCACAGCCTCCAAATCCGCTCTGAATGTCGTCTTTGACCAGTGTGGCACCCCCACCTATGCACAGGACCTCGCCGACGCTATAGTCTCGATTATCTCCGGCCGCAAATTTGAGGGCAACGAGGGCATCTATCACTACTCAAACGAGGGAGTCTGCTCATGGTATGACTTCACCAAGGCCATCGCCGCCATTGCCGGCAACACCGCCTGTGATATCCGGCCGTGCCACTCCGACGAGTTCCCCTCAAAGGTCATCCGTCCGGCCTATTCGGTCCTTGACAAAACCAAGTTCAAAAATACTTTCAATCTGAAAGTCCCTTATTATGTGGACTCATTAAAAACCTGCATCAAAAACCTGAAAGAAAATGAAGCGTAACATACTCATCACCGGTGGCGCCGGCTTCATCGGCTCACACGTCGTCCGCCTGTTTGTCAACAAATATCCCGACTATCACATCGTCAATCTCGACAAGCTGACCTATGCCGGCAACCTCGCCAACCTCAAGGATATCGAGGACAAGCCCAACTACACCTTTGTCAAGGCCGACATCGCCGACCTCGAAGAGATGCGCCGCATCGTTAAAGAGTATCAGATCGACGGCATCATCCACCTTGCCGCCGAGAGCCACGTCGACCGCTCCATAAAAGACCCTTTCACCTTTGCCCGCACCAACGTCATGGGTACCCTCGCGTTGCTCCAGGCCGCCAAGGAATACTGGGAGACATTGCCTGAGAAATATGACGGCAAATTGTTCTACCACATCTCGACCGACGAGGTCTACGGCGCTCTCGAAATGACCCATCCCGAAGGCATCGCCGCTCCATTCACGACCAAGGCGTCGGCCGGAGGTCATGAAGCCTATGGCGAGGAATTTTTTGTTGAGACCACCAAATACAATCCCCATTCACCCTACTCGGCCTCCAAAGCCTCGAGCGACCACTTCGTGCGCGCCTACCATGACACCTACGGCATGCCCACGCTCGTGACCAACTGCTCCAACAACTACGGTCCTTATCAGTTCCCCGAGAAACTTATCCCGCTGTTCATCAACAACATCCGTCACCGCAAACCGCTGCCCGTCTATGGTAAAGGCGAAAACGTGCGCGACTGGCTGTTTGTCGAGGACCACGCCCGAGCCATCGACATGATATTCCATAACGGCAAGGTTGCCGAGACCTACAACATCGGTGGCTTCAACGAGTGGAAAAACATCGACATCATCCGAGTCATCATCCGCACCGTCGACCGCTTGCTCGGCAATCCCGAGGGTCACAGCGACGAGTTGATAACCTATGTCACCGACCGCCTCGGCCATGACATGCGCTACGCCATCGACTCGCGCAAACTCCAGAGCGAACTCGGATGGGAACCCTCGCTCCAGTTTGAGGAAGGCATCGAGAAGACCGTCCGCTGGTACCTTGACAATCAGGAGTGGATGGACAATATCACCTCGGGCGACTACGAGCGCTACTACGACGAGATGTATAAAAACCGCTGACCCACAACGACCGGATCGCGACAATATCTCAATCAATAACAACACATCCAAACCTTTTTTTCAGCGGGTGGCCCTGGGGGTCATCCGCTGCTCTTTTATCATCTCAAATTTCTCTGAAATAGATTTTACCTCTCCGATTTTGTCATCTGCTTACAAATTGCTACCTTTGACCAAATTATTTTGATATGAAACCCAATCTCAAAATCATAATTTTAACGCTTGTCACTATCACGATTGGCTGTTTTGCCACACCGCTCTCGGCCGGGAGTCGAGATGGGGCAGGTGAGTCACCAAAAACTCATCTAAGTCGAGTTTTTACAAACTTGGAGAACACAATTGCCGGTTATGTAGAAGATAAAGATGCTCGTATCGGTGTGGCTGTCATTGCCAATCATCACGACACTTTCTGCATCAACGGTAATCGTGAGTTCCCAATGATGAGTGTCTTTAAATTTCCGCTCTCACTCGCTGTCGCTCAATGGGTTGATTCACGTGGCGGCTCGTTTGACGATTCGATATCGATTACTTCGGCAATGCTTAGAGACAACACTTATAGCCCTATGTTTCAAAAATATGGCAAGACTGATATTATCCTGCCGATCAGCGAACTCGTCGACTGGTCGCTTGTTCATAGCGATAATAACGCATGTGACATTTTGCTTGATTTAATTGGAGGAACCGCGGTCGTCGACTCTCTGTTACGACAACTCGGAGTCAATGGCGAGATTACCATCGGGGCGACCGAGGCCGAGATGGACGCCGATCACTACCTCATTTATCTCAATCGCGCCACACCGTTGGCTATGGCCGCTCTTTTTGAACGCTTCCAACGGGCGATGTGTCATCAGTCATCATCCTTTAAGGCAATTGAGTCGATGCTTGAGCGGTGTCAAACCGGTATGGACCGACTTCCGGCTCCACTTGCCTCCAACGCGATAATCGGCCACAAGACCGGCACAGGTTTCACTACTCCCGATGGACGTCTCACTGCTCTAAATGACTGTGGATATGTCCGTTTACCCGACGGCACTACATACACTATCGCTGTTTTTGTTGCCGATTCGGCCTATGATGGTGCCGATACAGCAAAGATTATTGCCGACATTTCGCGCCTTGTTCTCTCGGCCATACAAAATAATCTCGTTTCCAATCCTTAAGCGACTTATTGTTAATGCCAATGTGGAACCCGTGGCATGGATGCCACAAGATAAGTGCGGGATGTCGACATTGTTATGTCTATCGCGAGGATGCAGCCTTCGGCACCCCCGATGTTTCCTATGAGGTGCGACAGACATCGTCATTCAATCTTCCCATAAGACTCGACCGGCAAAAAAATCGCAAATTCCCCGCCGGCACCGAGTTTGCGTTGTGCTTCACCTCTGATTTTCTCATCGAGGAAGCCGACGGCTGGCGTGATGAAATATGGGATATAATCCGTCAGAGAGAAGATTGCCGTTTTTTCTTCTTTACCAAACGCATAGACCGTTTAGCCCGGTGTTTACCTGCTGACTGGGGCAATGGCTATGATCATGTCGCCATCGGGTGTACCGTTGAAAATCAGGAACGTGCCGATGCTCGTATGCCGGTTTTTCTATCGCTTCCAATCCGCCATAGGCTTGTCATTGTCGCTCCCATGCTTGAGGCTGTTGACCTGCGGAGCTATCTCGATCCCGTTTTGATTGAAGAAGTCTCGGTCGGGGGCGAGTCGGGCAAATATGGCCGTCCGCTCAACTTTGACTGGGTTCTTGACCTGCATGGTCAGTGCCGCGATGCTCATATCCCCTTCACCTTTCACCAGACCGGCACCCATTTCATCAAAGATGGACGGCAATTCACTATTCCCCGCGCCCTCCAGCACTCCCAGGCCCGCAAAGCCGGATTGAACGATATCAATTACGACAAAATAGTCCAAGCATAAAAAGGCGATGAGCCAAATACATGACCCATCGCCGCGATAAAGGTGTATTGCTTTTGCGTGATTATATCCCGAATTCTTTAAGAATATGTTTATTTCCCACATTGTTGAGCAGCTTCCCGTCCTTGAAATTGATGTCGGGATAGGTCTCCTTCAACACTTTGACACTGTTGGTGATTGAACTGCCGCCCGAAGTCGCAAACGGAATAACCGTTTTGCCTTTCAGATTATTGCTCTCGATGAACGTGTTAATTACCCTCGGTGCCAAATCCCACCAGATGGGATAGCCGATAAATATTGTGTCATAATCGGCAGTATTGATGCCGTTCGCTTTGATTGACGGACGCGAGTTCGAGTCGTTCATCTCAACCGAGCTTCTTGATGCTTTGTCGCGCCAGTTAAGGTCAGCCGCCGTGTAGGGCTGTGACGGCGTGATTTCCAGCAGCTTTCCCGATGTCTCGGCTGCTATCTTTTCAGCTACATTTTTTGTCGTACCGGTTGCCGAAAAATAAGCTACAAGAACTTTTCCGTTATTTGTTACTTCAGTCTTTTTTGAGTTTTGGGCACACGCCGTGAGTCCTCCAAACAACAATCCGGCGATTATAGTCATTACGTAATGCTTCATTTTTATAATATGTTTAGTTGGTTTTTAGTGTCCTACTTGCTTCTGTTGTTCGGCGTTGTAACGGTCGCCAACAACATCGATTGCCGATACTCGTGTTTCAAGTTCTTCCCATTCGTCAGGCTTGATGTCAAAGGTCAGTGCATATAGATTTTCGTCAAGATGAGAATGTTTGGTTGTTCCTGGAATCGGGACAATCCATGGTGCTTTTTGTAACAGCCATCCGAGTGCGACCTGAGATGAAGTCATGCCGCGTTTACGACCAAACTGCTGTAATTCGTTTACAATCCGGGTGTTTGCTCTTATCGCGTCGGGCTGGAATCGCGGCAACGTCTGGCGGTTGTCGTTGTTGGAATCAAATACTGTATATTCATTGATACACCCACCAAGAAATCCGCGGTTCAGTGGACTGTATGGCACAAAACCTATTCCGAGCTCATTACAGGTGTCAAGCACACCGTTTTCTTCAACCAGACGATGCATCAAATGATATTCGCTTTGAATTGCAGTTAACGGGCATATAGCATGAGCCTTACGAATAGTATCAGCACTCACTTCACATAGACCCCAGCGTTGTACTTTCCCCTCTTTCATCAGTCCGTTTATGGTCTCGGCAACTTCTTCAATGGGTGTATTAGGGTCATAGCGATGCTGATAGAACAGCGGTATGCTGTCGAGTCTTAATCGTTTTAGTGAGTCCTCACAGTAGCGGCGAACGGTATCGCGACTACTGTCCTGTCGTCCCGTCCCTTTGCCATTGATGACTTCATGACCAAATTTTGTTGTCAGATTAACCCTGTTTTTATATGGCTCAAGAGCTTCGCCCGCAAGCAACTCATTATTTAACGGACCATATATAATCGCGGTATCAAATAGTGTTACTCCGCGGTCGACGGCTTCGTGAATGAGACGTATGCACTCTTTCTTGTCGGGCGATTGCGACCTGTTGTAGGTCAAACCCATGCAACCGAATCCGAGTGCCGACACATCCATCGCCGTTTTACCTGACCCGAGTGTACGATGCTCGATTTTACTGTTGCCGTTCATATTGGCTGTCGCTGCAGTCTCGGTTGCATTGATTTTTTCAAATACCGGATTGATTGTCAATGCTGCTCCTATCGCAGCCGCCGTTTTGAGAAAATCTCGACGTCCGGTCATTTTATCGTTGTTCATAATTCAATCTTTTTTATGATTTTTGCAGGATTCCCGGCCACAATAGTCATTGGCGGTACATCGTGGGTAACTACACTTTGAGCTCCGACAATCGCACCATAGCCGATTTTTACTCCAGGCAGAATTGTTGAATTGATGCCGATCCACACCTTGTCTTCGATTACGATAGGTCGTCCGTAGGTTGCACTTCGATTGTCGGGGTTGGCATCGTGGTTTATAGTGATAAGATTACATTTCGGGCCAATAAAAACCCCGTTGCCAATCGTAATGCCGCCACGACCAAAAAACGTACAGCACTGCTGTATGAAACAGTCTTTGCCGATTGTGACCGGTTTGCCGTAGTCAATATAGAACGGTGGCAATACCGTCGTGCTCATATCAAGCGGTTTCCCAAGAATTATTTCCATAAGTTCGTGGACACGTTTCTGGTCTCGCACGCTTACTGTGGCAAGCTCCTGAGCAGTCTCCATGGTAGCGAAAATGTCTTCGATAAGCAGTTCATAGCCGGGTTCGTCGGGAGATACCGGTTCGCCGCTGAGGTCTTTTGCAAATATATCGTTCATAATTTTGGATTGTGTAGTGTAAAATATTTGATGAAATCACATTGCAAAATTAACTCAATATAGTTGTTGCTATTTTGCTGTGAGGCTCAAAGTGCTTTGTCGGTAGGTTCATTTACGAAAAAGATGGCGCGAGACCATACAGGTCCTTGTAGAGTTTTGAAAAATGAGACAGATTTTTGAAACCTACATCAAAACATATTTCCGATACCTTGTGTCCCCCTTGCCTGATTAAATCGCGTGCAGCCTCGAGACGGCGTCTGATCAGCCACTTCTGTGGTGTCAGTTCGCTCACCTTCTTGAAATCACGTTTGAATGTGGCAAGACTTCGCCCTGTATAATAAGCCATTTCCTCCATTGACAGGTCGTTCATATAGTTCTTTTCCATGAAATCAACTATATCTATTTTCCAAGGTTCGATAAAATCAAAAAGCGACGCATAAAGATTTTCGTCGGTTTTAAGAATTGCGAACAACCCTGCGGCCATCTTCATTTTCAATATTGCGTCGTCGGGAACAGTTTCCGATTCAAAATAGGGGAGTACAGATTCAAAAAGACCTCTCACGTCAGGACGGTTTGACTGGAATTTCACCAAACTTGATTTATCGCGTCGAGCCTCCCGCGGAATATCCCTGCGATTTAATGTTTGGTAAAACTCTTTGAGATAATCCCGGGAAAACTTCATGACAACCGACCGGTAGGGATTTCCGTCTTTTACTCGCTTCTGAAGCCACAACCGGTTATCGCGCCTCATAAAAGCACAGTCGCCCGGTCTCAGAATCGTTTTTCGACCGCCGTCGGTTATTTCCAGCTCGCCCGAGTGAATATAAATGAGTGTGTGCTCACGGTTGCAATGGGCACACCCGCGGTCATCCGTAAAATAGCTCGCTATAAAAACATTCGAGCAGTCAAAAACATCAAGTTTTTCCATCGTTACCGTTTCTTTTGACTGCAAAGATAGCTCAAAATCTCCAAAAACACTTTGTTGAGAGGCTCAAAATTGACGAAGTCAGATGTATGACTCCACTCAATGTCGGGTTTTATAAATAATTGCTTGCAAAATCAAAGGATTCTTGCGAACTTTGTCACGAAGTTAGCAATAGCTTGTAATATTAATGCTTATAGTCCATAATAGTTTGAACTGTTGATAATCAATATTTTAATATGAATAAAACCGCTCTGCTCCTCATCCTCTCAGTTATCCTCCTTTTTCCGTTTGGAATGAAGTCAAAAAATAATGAGATGACCGTTGCAACCTACAACATACGTGTCATCAATAGGCAGGACAGCATCGATGGCAACGGATGGACTACCCGATGTCCACATATTGCCGATGTCATTAAATTTCATGGCTTTGACATTTTCGGAACACAAGAAGGATTTCGGCCTGCTCTTGACGACTTGAAAGCCTGTCTGCCGGGCTATGAATATATCGGTGTCGGGTGTGACAATGGTGCTGATGCCGGTGGTCACAATGCGATATTTTACAATACCGACAAGTTTGATCTGTTGGACGATGGTACCTTCTGGTTGTCCGAGACTCCCGATACGGTGTCTTTGGGTTGGGATGCAGCCTATCGACGTGTTTGTACATGGGGCAAGTTCCGCCACCGCGATTCCGGCGATACGTTTGTTTATTTTAATCTGCACATGGATCACATCGGCAAAGTCGCTCCGGGTGAAAGTGCAAAGTTAATTGTAGGAAAAATAAAAGAATTGAGGGGGCAATTTCCTGCGATATTAAGTGGGGATTTCAACGTCGACCAGGATAGCGAATGTTACCGCATTATCAGTGACTCGGGCTTGCTGAACGATGCCTATGACACAGCCGCGCTACGCTACATCACGACCTCGACTTTCAACAATTTCAATCCTGCCGGTTTGTTCATGACTGAAAATGGGGATATTCAGCGCATCGATCATATGTTTTTCTCACCCGAGTTTAATGTAAAGAAATATGGCGTCCTCACCGACACATATCGCTCTCAAAACCCCGACAGCACTACCACTGCCCGTGTCCCCTCCGACCACTATCCCGTCATGGTTGTCGTTGATCTTAAAGCCAAGTGATAGAGTCCGATAATTAGGCGGTGTGTCAAAATAAGTATTTCCCAAAAAATATTACCTTTGTGTAAATAAGAAACAATTTAGTGATATGAAATTTAAAGTAAGCGTGATTGGCGCCGGCAACATGGGCGGTGCTGTGGCGAGAGGTCTGGCCGCGGTCGGCTCAAAATATGAAGTGAGAGTGTCAAATCCATCGGTGGCCAAACTTGAAGCGATCAAGACCGAGTTTCCCGACACATTCACCACCACCTCAAATACCGAATGTGCTACCGACGCTGATGTTATAATTCTGGGTGTCAAGCCGTGGAAGGTCGGCGAAGTCATTGACCAGCTCCGCCCCGTGTGGGAGTCAGCCGGCACTGACCCGATTCTGGTGTCAATGGCTGCCGGAATTGACATTGCCGCCTTGCGTGCTATGGCAGGGGAGGGCGTTGCCATTTATAAGGCTATTCCCAACACAGCCGTGAGCGTGGGTTGTGGCGTTACGTTTGTGAGTCGCGAGACACCCGATGAGACCGACGACAGCATTGTTTCCGACATCTTCTCAACCCTCGGCCTGACTGAAATTGTTGAGGAACGTATGCTCGACGCCGGTATGGCTGTCGCTTCATGTGGCATGGCATTCATGATGAGAATGTTGCGGGCAATGACCGAGGGCGGGGTAGAACTGGGCCTGTATCCCGCTACCGCACTCAGGGCGGCAGCTGCAACCATGCGTGGTGCCGCTGAGTTGATAGAGAAAAACCGTTTGCATCCCGAACAGGAAGTCGACAAGGTCACCACTCCCGGTGGGCTCACTATCCGCGGCATCAATGCCATGGAAGAAGCAGGCTTTACCGGTTCCGTTGTTAAAGGACTCCGTGCCTGTGTGAAGTAAACACATCCGTTTGTATTAGGGCAAAAAACGTCACGGTCTATGATTTGACTGATTTTTTATCAAGCTGTCACCAAAAATGAGCCATCCCGCCCTTAATTTTGTGACTGAAACGACGTCTCACCCTGATACATGACAATAACACACAAGGCGCCGTGTCAAAATCGGCACAGCGCTGTTTATGTATTTGATGTAGGGACGTGCCTTTGGTACGTAGTGGTTGATTAACAGTGATTTGCGTTCCTTACGTGCCGAAGGCACGTCCCTACAAAATTATTAAATGTTTATTCTGACACATCCTCTTTTATTAGTTGATGTAGGGGACTTGACCTTTAAAGTTTATTTTCACGCTCGGTAATCTCGGCATCGGTCATTGTGTAACCTTCAAGACTACCCTCTTTGGCCTGAATACATATATAGGTCATCGGCTCGGCTGAGGTACATTTCAAATTGCGGTCACAGTTGGTCGATACTCTCACAACCGACCCTTCGGTAATGTCAAACACATCGTCATTTACCTGAAACTTACCGGCACCCGATAAAATTATATAGTTTTCTTCATTCCCTTTATGGCTGTGAAAGAACGGAACGGCGGCTCCTGTCGGTAGCGTGCCAAACGATATTTCACACGATGTGGCGCCTGTCGCATCCTTTACAAACTGTTTACCTTCAAAACTTTTGAGAGATCCAACCGATGCATGGCTGAATTTTTCTCCCGAATTAAGAACTTTTACGTCACTCATAATTCTAAATTTTAATATATGATATAACATTGTGGCTTTAAGCCAAATCAATTTTTATAATGCAAATATAAAATATATTTTACTGATATACAAAACAATTAAAGCGGTCACCCCAGTCCGGGCGACCGCTTCCGTTAAAATCGGTTATTGGTAGGTTTAATCATTTCTTGCGATAACCACATTTTGGACAGACACCATTTTCGTTAAGCGCTATGCCGCACAACGGACAGCGGTCTATATCATTATGAGTGTCAAAATCCATAGCTGCCGCGTTTACACCGCTAGTAAACTTGATTCGCGCAATATTCAGTTTATCTTTAAGCAGGTCATAGACAATTTTAATCATTCCCTCTACAGTCATTGTCTCCTTGGTTACCACCAGGCGCGCATCAGGATAGGCCGTCGCCAGCTCGGTCTTGAAAGCCTCGCCCTTCATTGTGTTTTGGGGATGACCGTTAAGTATGCCCTGCTTCTCATAAACCCCGAGAATAGCCGGCAACAACGGATCGTCCTCTCTCAGAACGAGAGCATGATCAAAATTTTGCAACACATCCCATGCCGTTTTTCTTATCTCATTGCATGGGAAAACCATATTTACACCTTCATTTACGGTATCTTCCACTTCAATGGTCATTATACCTGTGTGGCCGTGAAGGTACTGTGCCTCACCCTTGAATCCGTAGAAACGGTGAGCATACTGAAGATCAAAAGTAGTAATACTTCTCATACGATGAATTTGATTCTGTTTTGTAAAAAATAAAGTTAGCAATCTTGGATACACTCCTAACACCCGATCTGATTCAATTGTTTATCTTTTTTCAAAAAAATCATCAAATTCATCATCGTGTCATCAACAGCTATCCACCTCATTTCAATTTGACATGTCGACACCGGTCCAAAATTCAGTTTGGTAACATTTCAATTGCCTGTATTTTTCAAAGAGCGTATATTTGCAGGCGAGAATAATACATCATCAAATTATGATTTAATAGACTTAAAATACGTATAATTTGGGTGAAAACGGATTTATTCTTACCTTTGCAAAGCTGAACAACGGTTTGGCCTACATACGAGCAAACACGAAAGTGTCTCACTGATTCTTTTAGATTAAAGTCTGGAAAACTATAATCATGCACAAAGAAACGGTAGACACTCTCGCGTCATAACATCATGGCGTGAGAGTTAGCTACTCATCTTGTGCAAAGGTTTTTCCAGACACCTAATCTAAAAGATGAGAGAGCAGCTCTCACGCTTTATTATGTAAATAATTATTTTTTCAAACACTTAATAGCATGAAACAGAAATTATCTCAAATCAAACAGAATCTTCCCGTTGTTCAATCGGGTACAGCTACTGATGTACAAGACTTCTTTAACAAAATTATCAAACCTCAGTTCGAGAATAAGGCAGCAATAAAGGCTATCCATCAAGCTCTTATCGATTATATTAACCGAGAGGATGCTGTATTTGCGTTACGACTCTATGGAACTGTAACAAAGAAAAGATATGAACTATTGAGGCGTGGATTTTTAACAATATATCCTGATGGTAAAAAAATGGTATTCTGTGACAATACTTTTGCCATGCCGTTTGCTGCGATGAAACTTGCGGAAGAATCATATACCTCTATTGAGCTTTTGAATTATATGAACGATTCGAATCTGAGATGTGCTTTTAAAACGACAGAAGAAGAAAGGGAACTTGCATACTATAAACTTATAGGGAATAAAGCTTCGATAAATTTAAATGAGTATGGTTGGTACTTGGCACACATTATTCCGGTTGGTAAATATTTTAATGGGAAGTCCATTATGAAAGAATTCCCTAATCCTGATAGAAGTGAATGGGAACAATCATCTGATAAAATCCGACGTCCAAATGACTCCTTATCATTGGATCAGCTCGCAATGTTGAAGGCACATTTTTTAAGAATGGTTCATCCTTTAAATTCGTTTGTTGTGCCTAAAACAACACTTGTTTCCTATAATGGAAAGAATATTGGCGAAGAATCAGAACTTATTGAACTTGTTCAAAGTTATATTCAACAAGAATTCCCTAAGGAATATAAACAACTTAAATCAATCATGCAGGTGCCATCTTTTAAAGCAACATTTCATGGAATAATTGGTGAAATTACATGGCGTAATTATAATTCAAAAATTACTAAAGTAAAACCTAATAAATTAACTAAAAGTAAAATGGAAACTAAATCAAAAAAAGAGAAGGACATTTTGTTAGAGAGACTTCGCGGCACAGGTATGTCGACATTCCTTAAACTGTATCCTCTCATTATGAAGAATCCCGATATTAGTACGGCTGAAGTGGCAGCACTTTTGCCTGATTATGCGGAGGGTAAATCAGTTAAAGCACAATCTACATGTTTATCAAAAACTCGTGCCATTATTAATGATGGACAGGCTCGGCGAGCTCTTGAGTTGATCATGAACGGTCGCGTAAGTATGAATGATCGTGAGTTGGCTGAAAAATTCCTCGTTGAACTGAAATAAGGAATTATTCCGTTTGGTAACACAATTTTTGCCTATAATTTTACTTGCTCTTATCTTTGCACCAAAATTAAATTATTAAAATCCAATATAACAATACTATGTCAGAATTATCAACACGCGAAATTCGCAAGCGTATGATCGAGGAGAATAATCTCCAAATTCCTTACAATGCTGATGGCTTTGTAAAGTGGTTGATCGAATCATCCGGGAAATCTGAGCAGGATGCCTATGAGATTCTTGCAAAGGTAAGAGAGGCCGATCTTGAACTTTGGAAGCCGAATGAATCGGTAGATTTCTTCAGCATTATTGCTGAATGGCATGTCAAAGCTCAAAACTGTACCGATTATGTTATGGTTCGACATCTTCATAGTGATATTATTAACGCTATGAATGCATGTGTTATTATACTCAAATATGATAGCGCTGATAGCGGAAACGCTAAAACATTTGAGCAGTGGATAAAAGCATATCAATGGTATCTCCGTTTCCTTAACGACTGGTTGAAAACAGATTATCAAAGCCGTTTTCATGAATTCCTACCAAACGAACAAGACGAAAAAGATGAGACCGGACCACATGATAATCATGAGGATGGTTTTCGTTTCCCTTTTGAGGATGAATTTGAAGAATACTTGGATAGCACCTATCCACCTCGAACTAAACAAAAAATTTGTGCTAACTTGAGCTGTCTAAATAAAATCTTGAATAAAAACCCTCGAAAGGAATTGCCTGAAGATCTAAAGCATAGTTCCTATCTCTTATTGGAATATCTATATGACAATGGGTTTAAAAAGAATCTCAATGATATCATTCGGCTCATCAATAGGGTCGACATTGATGTGATTCTTGATACTATTAATGAAACGGGTGACCAGTTGGTGGAACAAGCCTGGAAATATAATATAAGCGAATCTACAGCTCAAAATTGTAAGACAGCTCTAACACGTTATATCGAATTTTTAAATTATAGGAAACACAAGAAATCAGCTTAAAATAACTCTATGAACAACTTGCATTTAACATTCCCCTTGGACCTATTGTCCAAGGGGAGTCCCCGCACACCATTCTCCAATTCACAAGCTGCTGACTTGGTGAAAAGAATTGCCGAAGTATTTAGGAGAAAAGGGGTGGGTTATTGTACTTGTATCTGCCTAACATTGAAATCCCCGGCGGTACTTCGATTTGAGTTTACCCCTGACGAGTCGGCAAAATTGCGACAGATTCGTTCATGCGAAGATGATTTGAATGAGGCACTGAAGGATTATGGTCCGGTTCGATTGATTGCTCCTGTCCCCGGAAAAGGAACGATTGCGGTGGAAGTTCCGCGCCCCGACCGTCAGATTGTTCGTCTTAGAGAAGTCCTTGAATCAAAGCAGTTTCAGGAAGCCAAGGCTCATTTACCTGTTGCATTAGGTGTTGACTCCGAAAATAATACGGTTGTTGCTGATTTGGCAAAGATGCCTCATTTGCTTATCGCTGGATCACCCGGACAAGGGAAGTCTGTTTTGCTCAATAGTATTATTCTTTCACTGATTTCCCGATTAAGTCCCGATGATTTAAAACTGGTGCTGATTGACACAAAGATGGTTGAGTTCTCTTCCTATGACAAAATTAAGACCCAGTATCTATTAGGCTCAGCCAACGAATCTCCTGAGGTAATAACATCATTTGAAAAGGTGCCGACAATCCTTAACTCGATTGCTCGTGAAGTTGAGATCAGATATGAACTTCTCATGAAGGCCCTCTGTCGTTCAATTTGGGAATATAACCAAAGGCTTGCTGACGGTGAGCTATTACCTGTTGACAACTATCCGCACATGTCACATATAGTCGTTGTTATCGATGAATTTGCAGATCTCAAAGCTAATTTGGAGAAAGCATTTGAGAATCCCTTAGCGAGAATAGCTGTCAAGTCCCGAGCCGTCGGAATCCATCTGATTATTGCGACACAATGTCCCAAAGCCGACTTTATCGTCGGGATGATAAAAGCCAATTTCCCTGCACGAATAGCATTTAAGGTTTGTTCAGAGATAGAATCTAAGACAATTCTCGATATTGCCGGATCAGAGAAACTTATTGGAATGGGAGATATGTTGGTCAACTACAACGGGTTAATTGAACGTATACAGGGTAGCTTTGTTGATACTCACGAAATTGAATCGATCTGTGATTGGATTGGCCATAACGTTATCGACACTAACGCCTATGTTTTGCCATCGGTCGAAATAGAAATTCACAGCCCACGAAGAAGCTATGACCAGGACCCCTTATTTCAAGAAGTGGCTCAATATGTAGTAGAATCTAATAGGGCGTTTACATCTGATATTCAACAACGGTTTGCTATTGGATATGTTCGAGCCGGTCGATTGATGGATCAGTTGGAAGCAGCGGGCATTGTCGGTCCACTCAATGCCGGAAAGCCGCGCGAAGTATTGATTTGCGATAACAAAAAATCCTCGGTCGAGTTCAAACACCTTCTTGAACTTCTTTCGTCAGATGATAAAGATGATGAGACCGAAATTAATTTAACTGAAGATATGAAAGAGCCGAGTGATAAAAAAGGAGATATGAGCTTTGCCGAGTTATTGGACCTCCTTGAGGTTGACAATACACCCTTCCGATTCCCTTATGAAGATTATAAAATCATTGGAGATATAACCGAGATAGAGAAAATCTATCAGGCCAATGGATATATAAATATTGATGTTGGTGATATTTTAAACACGCTTTCAAAAGAAACTGTAAATTATGTTTCGACGGGTAGTGGCGACGGATATGAATTTATCGGACAGGCTCTTGATAATGCTCTCACCAATCTTCCGATTCCGGTCGATAACATTTCCGAAATACTATTCAATATTTGGGCACCCCGGAAAATATCCATTAAGGATTTGGAGCCAATGCGTGCTGTCCTGAATACTTTATCAGTGGATATCGATGTTTTCTGGGGTATTACAATCGATGATTCTCTTGATCCGTATCATGCAAATGTTTCGTTAATCGCTGTAAGTAAATAAGACTATGTTAGGAGTAATCGCTGGAGATATTATCGGCTCGACCTATGAATTTACCGAGCAAAAACGATATGACTTTGAGTTACTGCCGCAAGATAGTCGTTTTACCGACGACACGGTGATGACTCTTGCTGTGGCGTGGTGGCTGGTTGACAGTGGCAACCGTCCACCGACAAAAGAGAGGCTTGTCGAGTGCATGCAGACTCTTGGCCGTCGTTATCCCTATGCCGGCTATGGAAGTATATTCAACTTCTGGTTGCATTGTGACGATCCCCAACCCTACAATAGCTGGGGTAACGGGTCGGCAATGCGTGTCAGTCCTGTCGGACTCTATGCCGACAGCTTGAAGGACGCATTGGAGCTTGCCGAAATTACGGCATCAGTTAGTCATAATCATCCCGAGGGCATCAAAGGCGCTCAGGCGGTTGCTGCGGCCATATGGATGGCAAAAAATAATCTGTCAAAAGACGAAATCAGACAATATATCGAGACCTTATTTGGTTATGACCTGTCTCGCACAGTCGAAAAAATCCGACCTACATATCAATGGGAAGTTTCGTGTCAGCAATCCGTTCCCGAGTCAATTATTTGCTTTCTTGACGGACGGGATTTTGAAGATGTAGTCCGGCTCGCCGTCTCTCTTGGCGGTGATGCCGACACGATGGCCTGTATAGCCGGCTCAATAGCGGCCTGTGTTTATCCCATCCCTGAACATATAACTGTAGAATGTGAAAAGCGTTTGACACCTGATTTATTGAAAATCATGCGTGACTTCGAGCAGTTTATTAATGACCGTAGCTCGTTGTGTGTCTGATGTGTTAGTGGCAGTCCCGATTCTCTTACATTCATTAAGATATAATGACCGCTTCTCCGAATCAGAGGTGTTAAGTTGTGGCAACTATCCAAAGGAAGCATATACTGTAAGAATAAAAGACACTTCGGGAATTGATAACATTGTGAAAATTGGAACATGGTTGTTGATCCCTTTGCCAAATGTCTAATTATAAGAGAGTATGTACCGCTTTGATTTCTACGGGCGAGTAGTCAGTCCGGTAACTTCTGAGGCCGACAAAAGGATTATTAAGAACACCTTAACTATTTATAACCGATTTCATTGTTGCTTTGCGAGGACGTTTTTCATTTCTCCCGGCGTGATAACCCCTTGCAGAACCGTCCCGTTATCAAAGACCATATAGGGAATAAGTTCAAAATCCTTACGCTGATCGACCTCATTTTCCTCGGTTTTGACCTGGCTGCCAAATCGGTCGCTCTCGAGCACCTCCTTGACCTCGTCGGCATTCAACCCACATTTTGTGGCTATTGACAGCAGAACATTGTGGTCCGACAGCCTGAGGTTTTCGATGAAATTGGCGTGAAACAGCGCAAAATTCAGCTTGATCGCAGTGGCTTGTGATGCACATGCTTGAGCATACTCCATCAGCCGGTGAGCGTCAAAAGTGCTGCAAACCTGAGTCGTGACGAGTTTATAGTCAAGCCCCACGCGGGAAGCCATCTTGGTAATCCGCTCCATCAGGTGCTCGGTCTGCTCCGACGTGTAATTATGTCCGTCCATGAAGTGTTGCGTCATAGTCTCGACCGGAATCAAGGGAGCCGTCGGGTCAAGCTGATAAGACAGGAACTGAATCTTTACTTGTCCGGTAAGACCCTGTGATTCGATTATATCCATCAACTGCTTTTCACCCATGTAAGAGTAAGGGCAAGCATAGTCAGCCCATATTTTTATTTCCATATAAAACCTGCGTTATTATTAATCAACAATAATATAACAGCCATCAGTCACATAGTGTTTGTCCGATTTCGAGACATTCCGATAAAACAATTATTACTGTCCGATAAAAAATTGAGCGGTTAAGAAATAAAGGCTGATTCCATTTGCAGTGTATCTTGATTGGGATACGGCACCTTTTTATCAGTCGATATAGGGACGTGCCTTCGGCGCGTAATGGTTGATTAGCCGTTATTTACGCCCCTCGCGCGCCGTAGTCCTTACAAAATCATTAAACGCCTATTTTGCCACCCCATCTTTACATCAGTTTGGTTTATCAGACAGTAATCTTATAATAAGTAGATGTTGAAAATTAGTTTATATCAAAATTTTTGAGTCTGTTGTCCGTTATATGTATGAACCATAACATTTACGACTATCGCAAAAATCAAAGCTATACAACTGACAGACCGGCAACGTCTGTAATTGGAAGATGGCTTTCGCCAGGGCAAGAGCCACGCATACCGCATGCGCTGTCGCGCAGTACTTCTGAAATCCACCGGTCTGACCTCGGAACAGGTTGGAGAACAGACCGACATGCTCCATATATCGGTCAATTCCTGGGTGAAACGCTTCGAGACCGAAGGCATCAAAGGGCTGGAAACGCGTCCCGGCCGGTGTCGGAAGCTAATAATGGACTGCTCGGACGAAGAATCGGTACGCAAAGCCATAGAGAACGACAGACAGAGCGTGAAGAAAGCGAAAGAGGCATGGCAGCAGGCTTCAGGAAAAGAAGCAAGCGAGAGTACCTTCAGGGCTTTTTTATCCGCCTTGGCGCGGGATATAGACGTATAAGGAAGCGTTCAAAGGGGAAACCCTCGCCGCAGCTCTATGCGTACAAGACCGAGAAGCTGCAAGAACTCGTACAACAGGAAAAAGACGGTCTCATTGACCTTTATTATGGAGATTAAAGCCACATTTGCACCGAGGGATATGTGCCATACGGATGGCAGTTCCGTGGTGAGGATGTCTATATTCCATATGAAAGCCCTTATAGCGTTGATTATCAATAGTGTTTTATAAAAATGAGTACATGAGAGGTACAAATTTCGAGGGTATGTAACAAAATTGTGTTCCCTTACGTAAGAACTGTATTTTCAAGCAGTTATAGCGGCATGGACTATGTTAGTTGTTTTAGATTAAACGGCTATTTTGTGTTAATATTATTCTATAAAAGTTTACAAAG
>JAIDNJ010000250.1 GCA_029063895.1 Muribaculaceae bacterium
CGCCGACCCCAACGAAAAGGTTGCCTACCTGAGGTCATCGGTAATCGGTGCGCTTGTCGAGGCTGCCGCGCGTGTATTTGTCGACAACGAGGAGGCAATACTCAACGGAACGTTCAAAGGCTCGTTGCTTGACCATCTCCCCGCCCCCGCCCGCGAAGGCTATGAAGCCTCGACACGCCTGTCATGGAACAAAATATATTGTGCAAGCGACGTGGTCGATATCGAGCTTGCCGGTAACCGCATCATCTCCTTTTTAATGGAAAAGCTGATAGGTGCAGTGGTTAACCCCGAGCTCAACTACTCAAGACTGCTGCTGTCGCGCGTTCCCGAGCAATATGACGTCAACAGTGACTCGTTGTTTGAAAAAATACAGGCGGTCATCGACCATGTGTCGGGCATGACCGATGTCTATGCGCTCGACCTCTATCGCAAACTCAACGGCATGAGTCTACCGGCCGTTTAAACCCATTACAATGACCATGCAGCTATTAAACAAACGATATATACTCTTCATGCTGATGATTGTGTCGGTGTTGATGAGTGTCACCGCACGAGAGTATGGAGTCAAGGACGTGCCAAACGTGCATGTTGCCAACCGCACCCGTTTCCTGTCCAACCCCGACGGACTTATCTCGCCCGCCGCCCAGGCCATGGCCGACTCTATCATGGCCGATGTGTGGCGCCGGACGTTGGCCGAGGTGACTGCTGTTGCTGTAGAGTCAATCGGCAATGCCGATGCAAACCAGTTTGCCACCGAGTTATTTGAGGAGTGGAAAATTGGTAAGAAAGATCGCGACAACGGTGTGCTCGTGCTTATAGTGAACGATACACACGATATCGTAATCCGTACCGGGTATGGAGTCGAGGGAGCTCTTCCCGACATTACCGGCGGACGCATCATACGCGACTACATGATTCCGGCTTTCCGTCAGCAAGGACTCGATGCCGGTCTCCTTTCTGGTCTCCAGATGGTTCATGACGTTCTCACCGACCCCGAGGTAGCCGACGAGCTCAAATCATCAATTGCCAACGATGCCGGAGCCAGACAAGGAGATGCCGAAAGCCTCGGCGACATGTTGAAAGGACTCGTAATGTGGGGCGTGTTTCTCGCCATTGCAATGATAATCGTTACAATCGTGGTGAGCCTTCAGGCAAAAAAACAGCCGCTTCAAAAACGCTATGAAATGCTCAACAACCTGACACTCTGGACTCTCATCGCCACCGTTATGGGTATCGGGCTCCCCATCATAGCATGGCTGATCGCACGTAGTTTACGCGACAAAACAAGACACACCGCGCCCGAGTGTGACGGGTGTGGCGGCAAAATGAAACTGCTTCCACCAGGTGAAGGAACCGAGGTACTCTCACCCCAGCAGGTGACCGAAACGCGCATCGGCTCGATGACCCACGACGTGTGGCAGTGTCCCAATGACGGACGCATGAAAGTAATGTCATATCCCGGTCCCAACTACCGCAACTATACTAAATGTAACGTTTGTGGCGCCCACGCGGTGCATCTCAAACGCAGCTACACCACCCGTAAGCCTACACAATTCCGTGCCGGCGAGGGGATGCACGAATATGTATGTGAACACTGCGGCAACATCACGCGCAATCCTTACTCGATAGCCAAACTCATTCCACCGGTGATTCTCGGCGGATTTGGCGGCGGTCGCGGATTTGGTGGTGGCGGAGGCTTCAGTGGCGGCAGTTTTGGCGGCGGAATGACAGGCGGCGGCGGAGCGTCGGGCCGCTGGTAAATAACAGTAAATCACAACCAACCATGAAAGGAATAATTCTTGCAGGAGGGTCGGGCACACGCCTCTACCCTATCACCAAAGGCGTTTCAAAACAACTTTTGCCCATCTATGACAAACCGATGATTTATTACCCGATATCGGTATTGCTCAAAGCCGGCATAAGCGACATACTCATCATCTCGACACCCGACGACCTGCCTTCGTTCAGGCGCTTGCTGGGGTCGGGAAGTGACCTCGGTATAAAGTTTTCTTATGCCGAACAACCGAGTCCCGACGGACTCGCCCAGGCATTCATCATCGGGCGTGAGTTTATCGGAAACGATGACGTCTGTCTTGTGCTCGGCGACAACATCTTTCACGGAGCAGGCTTGTCTCAGCTTCTTAACGAAGCAGTCAAAAACGTAACAGAAAAACGTACCGCGACCGTGTTTGGCTATCGCGTCAATGACCCTGAACGCTATGGCGTAGCCGAGTTTGACAGCGACGGCAACTGCCTTTCTATCGAAGAAAAACCGTCTGTACCAAAATCAAACTATGCAGTCACCGGGCTATATTTCTATCCCAACGAAGTTGTCGACATCGCATCGTCAATAAAACCGTCACCTCGCGGCGAACTCGAGATAACATCGGTAAATGAAGAATTTCTTCATCGCGGACGGCTGCGTCTCATCAAGTTCCCATATGGATTTGCATGGCTCGATACAGGCACACACGATTCGCTCGCCGAGGCTTCGATATATGTTGAAGTGCTCGAAAAACGACAAGGAATTAAAATTGCCTGCCTCGAAGAAATAGCCTATCGTCAAGGGTGGATCTCAACCGAAAAACTACGCGAGATAGCCAAGCCGATGGAGCGCAACGAATATGGCCGATACTTGCTCAAACTGATTGAGCGTCGCTGAATCATTTCTTTTTAAATATAAAATGTAGCGCCTCGTCCTGAATTTTGGAGCCGAGCAATGCATTTATGCCCAGATAAACAGCTCCGAAAACGGACGTAGCGACGAGACACTCGACCCATGGATTGGACACAGCTATACACACGAGCCACGCGGTGACACATGATGCCATCGTCACGACGATATAAGGCGCCATTGACATCATGTAGTCAAACGACTCGTGACCGGAGAGACGCTGCGAAATAATCAAGGTAGCCAGCCATGTTACAGCCGATGCAATAAGCTGCCCGTAGAGCATTATCCTGATGCCATACACCGGGTCGTCGGGTGTCGAGAGCGACATGAACGGAAATGTGGCCACAAGGCCAATAATGGCGACCACGTCTTTAAGAATTTCGGTATAGACAATGATGCGCGACCGCCCAAGCGACAGGATATAGCTGTTGTAAAGGCCAGTGGCTATAGTAAATATTCCCCTCACGAGCAACAACTGAAACAGAAATATCGACGCATCCCACTTGACCCCGAAAAGGCAATGAAAAACAGGCGTTGCTATCAGCACAAGTAGTCCGATAGCCGGAAACATGACATAAGATGTCAGCCTGTTTATCTTTGTAACAGCGCGTGTGAATCGTTCGGGATCGTCCTGAACAGCCGATAATGTCGGTAAAAATGACGCTGCGAAAGCATTTGATACCGACATAACACCCATTTTACTCCACTTATCGGCTTGAGTGTAATAACCGAGCGACGTGAGACCTATGCGGTTACCTATCAGAAACGAATATATATTCTGAAAAATCGTGTTGAGAAAACTTGTCATCATCATGCCCGACCCCACGGCAAAAAATGATCGCAGTGACCGCCACGAAAAAGTCAGGAGCGGCAACCATCTGCTGATAATCCAGAGCGACAAGGTCTTGACAAGATTTGTCACAATCGTCTGCCACACAATGGCCCATGCCCCAAATCCTTCAAGTGCAAGAACAATACCGGCAATGCCTCCGGCCGCAAGCCCTGCAGCATTGGTAGCGGCAATGGGGCGGACATTCATCTGCTTCATGAACCGATTGGTCTGTACAATCGAAGCCGCGCTGATAATAAACGAGAGAAACATCACACGCGACAATGGGATAAGGCGCGTGTCTCCGTCAAACCATAACGCTATGAGCGGAGCCGCAAAAAAGAGAATTACATACAATCCGCATGCCATTGCCATGTTGAACCAAAGTACAGTCGAATAGTCGGTTTGGTCGGGACTTTTGCGCTGGAGCAATGCCGATGAGAAGCCGCTGTCGACAAAAAGCGTCGCAAACGACTGAAAAACAAGTATAGCACCGACTAAACCGAAATCTTCCTGAGAAAGAGTACGCGCGAGCACAATGCCTGTAACGGCATAGAGAATCTGAGTCGCGAAACGGTCAATGACATTCCATTTCAACGACCGCGCGGTCTGCTTCTTAATATTGTCGGTCGAGTCGGGCACGGTACTATGTTTTTATTCCCCGACCGGGTCCTCGCGGATAGGCTCGACTTTTGTCTTGATCGATTTATTATTGATTTGCAACGGTGTACCACGATAATAAATTACGCCGGTACCAATACTCATGCGTGAAATATCGAGTTGTTTTACAGGCCAGCAACCAATCTCACCGGTACCGACAATACGACACGACACCTCGTTGGCTTCAAGATTATCGGCCTGAATCGTTCCGGTGCTGTAGCTTGTCAACCCGGCCTTTTCACACTTACCGCTCACAACAATCGACCCATGACCGGTGGTGATCGACGCATTAACCTCGTTGGCCGATATGTCGGTAGCCGAGATTCGTCCGTTACCCATCAACTTCAAGTCCAATCGTGGTCCGGGAGCGACTTTGACAAGACGAAGCAGCGAGTCGGAATGATTCTCGGCTAACGTAAGAAAGTTTGAATAAACAGTGACGGTAGGGGCCTCGAAATAGTGGACACCTCGTGTCGAAAACTCGACTGTCAGTTTTTGCTTATTATTTGAAAAAGCAATTACCGAGGCCATCTGTTGGGACGACTCAAAAACAACCATCCCGGCCGAATCGGGATTGCTCACATAGCGCACGTTGATTGCCGATGATACTTTCAGTTTTGTGAAGTCTCCGACCTCAAGCCGATAGACGTTTCTGGGTGATTCAGCCTGCACGACCGGCAACAGGGCCAGCATGGCTATGATGGATAATGACAGTTTTTTTAGCATAGTGATATTTATATTTGATTAGTGGAGAAAGTCAAAGCGAAGGCAAAATCTCATGTTCGATGCGATCAAGAATCTCGTCGAGCGATGCCGCCGTCTCGGCCCGCAACATGGCTATGCGAGTATCGCGGAAATTGGGAATACCTTTAAACAACGGCGAGGCGGCAAGATGACGGCGTATGTGCAAAATGCCTCTATACTCGTCAATATTATCGATACTTTCCCTTATTTGTCGACGGATTATTTCAAATTTCCGGGCTACCGGCATCGGTTCATAATCCTCGCCATGAAGCATATATTGTTTCATGTCATGGAAAACCCACGGTGCTCCGATAGACGCGCGTCCCACCATGATGCCGTCGACACCCGACTGATCAAATGCCTCTTTAAGGCGTTGTGGAGTGGTGATGTCTCCGTTACCTATCACCGGAATATGAAGCCGTGGATTGGCCTTGACCCGCGCTATCATTTCCCAGTCGGCCTGACCGGTGTACATCTGCGATCGAGTACGACCATGAACGGTCAACGCCTGAATGCCGCAATCCTGAAGCTGTTCGGCAAGGTCAACGATGATGCGGCTGTCATGGTCCCACCCAAGACGAGTCTTGACAGTCACCGGAATTTTAACAGCATCGACGACCGCACGTGTAATCTCGAGCATTTTGGGGATGTCACGCAGCATGCCGGCACCGGCACCCTTTCCGGCCACCTTCTTTACCGGACAACCAAAGTTGATATCCAGAATATCGGGAGCAGCTTGCTCGGCTATTTTTGCAGCCTCGACCATAGGACCTACCTCGCGTCCGTAAATCTGGATGGCCGTCGGACGTTCGCGCGGGTCAATCGACAGTTTGCGTGTGGTCGAATCAATATTTCTTATCAGAGCATCGGCCGAAACAAACTCGGTATATACCATATCGGCGCCCAATTCTTTACAAATCAGACGAAATGAACGGTCGGTAACATCCTCCATCGGAGCCAACATCACCGGGCGGTCGCCAAGATTTAGGTTTCCAATCTGCATATTAAGAATAATACCTTGTTTTAGTTTACGAAATTACGCAAAATCCTTGACATTACAAATTTTTTGATTGTCTCTCACTTTTTATTGAAAATAATTTCATAACATTTTGCATTGACATTCAGCATGTTATAGCCCATACTAAAAATATTTTCAAAAAAAATCATTTTTTATCGAACCAAATGACAACTCCCGATGTTATATAGTCAGAAAGCCGCTTAACGAGCTGCTTTCCATTGCAAGAAATGTGATAATGATTGGTTTATTAAGGAATAATAGCTGTCGTGATGACAGCTATTTTTTGTTATATATCCCCCCGGTTATTCATTTTAGATGACATTTATTAGTCTTAAACAGAACATTTTTTATAATTTTGCACTCGCTGACCGATTTAAACGACATTCATTCCAGGTCACATTTCAATATTTACATTTAAAAACTTAATAAACTGACAATATCCCATGAAACATCTATTTTCCCTATCTATCATGGCATTGGCCGCCGCGCTCGGTCTATCGGCCCAGACCGCCCGTGACGCTTGTACAAGCATCATGGTGGGCAAGAAGGCCTCTACCGACGGATCGGTAATGACCAGCCACACCTGTGACTCGTGGTATCGCACATGGATGCAGATGACCCAGGCCAAATATTTTCCAAACGACACAGTCATGAGCGTCTATGAAGGACGCATGCACACCGAGTATGCCGACAGCAAGGACGGTATGACCGAAAAAGGCAAAATACCCCAGGCCCGTCACATCTATAAAATTCTTGACACAGCCTATCCGTGCCTTAACGAAAAACAGCTTGCCATAGGCGAGACCACCTACAGCGGACGCGACACAATGGTCAACAAAAAAGGTATGTTCATGATCGAGGAACTCTCAAGAGTCGCTCTCGAAAGATGCAGCACCGCCCGCGAGGCAATCACTCTCATGGGCCAGCTTATCAAAGAATATGGATATGGCGATGGCGGAGAATGTCTCACGATTGCTGACCCCAACGAGGTCTGGATTTTTGAGGTTCAGGGTGAAGGACCTGACAAAGTGGGGGGCGTATGGGCAGCCGCACGTATTCCGGATGATCACATCGCCGTATCGGCCAACATCAGCCGCATAGGCAAAATCGATTTTAACGACAAAGACAACTTCATGGCGTCGGACAACGTGAAGGATGTTGCTAAAAAAATGGGACTTTGGGACGGTAAAGAGGAATTTTCGTTCTGGAAAGCCTACAGCGGCACCAATCATGCCAAAGAGCCTAAGAACTATAGCGTCCGTGAACTTTTCATCATGAACGAACTCGCTCCAAACGCCGGTTTTAACAACGACATGGAAGAACTCCCGTTAAGCGTCAAACCTGAGAAAAAAGTCAGTGTCGAGGATATAGCCCGCCTGCTTGGGTCATATTATGAAGGAACTCCAAATGCTCTCTGCGACCGTCTCAAAGTTAAAAATCCGGCAAAGAAAGACTCTTCTCAAACCGACCTTCCCGACAGCATCGTCAGCAACTTTGCCAACCCTTGGAT
>JAIDNJ010000251.1 GCA_029063895.1 Muribaculaceae bacterium
ATTTACACGTGTTATCAGTTCCATCATTCCGTTGTTTCGGGCATTACTATTTTAAATTCGGTACGTCGGTTCAGGCCGTCGGCGACTGCAGCTGTCTCATCGGGCAAGCCGCTCACGAAGTTCTCGTCAAGCACGGTACCGGCTTTCAGCTCCACATGTCGAGAAGCGGTCACGTCATCAACCACTGCCGGTTTCGTGCGGCCCAATCCGCGGGCCGACAACCGGTGGTTTTCTATCCCTTTTGATTCGAGATAATCGGTCACGGCCCGTGCCCGCCGCTGCGACAGATCCATGTTATAAGCATCCGATCCATGGCGGTCGGTGTGAGATGTCATCTCCACGCGAGCCTCAGGATTGTCGTTGAGTATCACAACCAGACGGTCAAGGCTTTCATACGATTCAGCTTTAAGCTCGGCCCGGTCATAATCAAAAAACACATTGTCGATTTTCACCTCCCGATTAACCGGGGCAAGCACAAACTCAGCTTCATATATCTCGGTTTCCTCCTCGGGGCTTCCCGCCGGTATCTCGAATGTTGTATGGGCGTTCAGATAGGCCCGGGCCGATGCCATTACGGCATAACTCACGCCACGGTCAACCTCGATTGTCGACATACCGTCGGCTCCGGTAATCATGCGTCGGTCGCTGCCGTCATCACCGACAATGCGTAGTCGGGCTTCAGGTAGGGATCTGCCGTCAAAATCGGTCACCGTCGCCTGAAAAAGCGTCTTGAACTCGATGGCTTCAAATCTGAAAATATGGTCATGGCCCGACACATCGCCACGATTGGAACTGAAAAAGCCCCCGCTGCAGTCGGTCAGGAATGTAATTCCAAAATCATCTGAAGCCGAGTTTATCGGCTGCCCTGCGTTCTCGGGGGCATCGGTCGGTAATATTGCCCCGTCTCCGGCTTGATAAATATCGAGTCCGCCAAGTCCGGGATGTCCGTCCGAGGCAAACCAAAGCCTGCCGTCAGGCGATATTGTGGGGAATTTCTCATCTCCGGCAGTATTTACAGCCGGACCAAGATTCTGAGGTTTTCGATCGGGATGCTCTGCCGATACGCGCCAAAGGTCATACCCTCCGCGACCGCCACGACGATCCGAGCTGAAAATCAGCCAGCGGCCGTCGGCCGATATTGCAGGATGGGCATAATTGTGCAGCGTGTCATTGTCGATAATCACTTTCACCGGCTCGCTCCACTCTCCGTCGAGTCGGCGCGACCGCCATATGGCTATTTTCATATCCCGTCCATTGCCGCCGTCGGCACGCGTAAAATACATCATCCTGCCGTCGGGAGTGAATGCCGGTGTACCCTCGTCGGCCGCGGTGTTGACATCCCCGTCAGTCGGCTCGGCCCTGAGCCACTGCCCCTGTTCGTTTTTCCGCGACATGACTATATCACCATTTTTCATGCCCGTCACTCCGCTTTTCTCTCCCATCGAGTAGTCTGATGTCGATGTGAAATAAACACGTCCGTCATCGCCCGGATACATCATCGGCGCGTATTCCGATCGCGTTGTAGTGAAAATTTTCATGCGTGACACTCGATAGCGTGCCTGATCATCCGATTTTCTCATCCCCTCATTAGCGCTTCGCTCTATCAGCTCGGCCTCGCGCACCAGCGGTGACGTCCCCGCTATCAGCGTGACTTCGCTATGAGCATCCTTATATTTTCCCTGCCTCAACAGGTTTCGGGCCAAAAGCAGGTGTACCGAATCGGTGTCCAGTCCGTTGCGCAACGTGTTTCTCAACTGAGTCTCGGCTCTCGCCGACATGTTGAGCCGGTCATAACATTTTGACATGCGCCACGCCGCTTCACCGCGACGACGGTCCTTGCGGTCAGCCTTGCTGTAAACCTGACGATATTTCTTTGCCGCTTCAAAATATTCTCCACGGCCACTATCTGAATCGCCACGCGCCATCAGCCGGTCAAGCGACTGGCGGCAACCCGTCATCACCACCGACAACACCGCAACCAAGCAATATGTTATTATATGTAGTCTCTTTAATTCCATTGCCGACCACAAAATTACATATTTTTATTGTATATTTGCTCCAAAATAAACAATCAATATTCATTATACCACAATTTTCCCTACATGGAACAACCCGTTTTAAACGCTCACAACAAACAGGAATATCCGCCGATGCACACCGCCGAACACATCCTCAACGCCACAATGGTCAGGATGTTTGGCTGTCCGCGCTCTGAACGTAATCACATCGAGCGCACCAAATCAAAATGTGACTACCGTCTCGACCATCAGTTGTCGGCTTCTGAGCTGCAGCAAATCGCCGACGCTGTCAACAGTGTCATCGACCGCGACCTCAAAGTTGAATACTCATTTATCCCCGCCGAGGAAGCTGCCGGACGCTTCAACCTTGACCGTCTCCCCGATGACGCATCATCGACACTCCGCATCGTCACCATCGGCGACTATGATGCCTGTCCGTGTGTAGGCTCTCACGTTGAGTCAACATCTCAAATAGGACGATTCCGCATCACCAGTTCCCGGTTTGCCGACGGATGGCAGCGCATCGTTTTCCGTCTGGGCGAATAAAATCAAAAAAATTACAGGTTTTTCTCCATTGTCCAACTTTTTGATTTACAGCCAAAAACAACGTTCTTTACAATTCGCATCACACAAATGTGACAAAAATATTACAAAATTATCACATTCCAATGAACAAACTTTACGTTCATGATGTTATAATGACAGAAAGGGTTAGAAACTCTTTTTCATAACAAGAAATGTGATAATGATTGGTTTATTAACGAAAAAGGGCTGTCGTGAGACAGCCCTTCTCGTATCTATACCTTTCGTCCGTATCAATTCCACAAATACACATTTGTAACAAAATTATTACAAAATAATCACATCAC
>JAIDNJ010000252.1 GCA_029063895.1 Muribaculaceae bacterium
CGGCAACAATCAAAAACAGGGCTTCGAGAGGTCTCAATATTTTAATCATATTACAAATGTAATAATAAATAACGAAAATATCTTACTTTAACAAAAGTTAATATCATATTTTATTCTTTTTGTATTAATATATGCGACGGGCTCCCTTTTCACAAAGGAGGCCCGTCTTCTTTGAAACCCTTATATAAATTAATTAATCATCTTATAGAACCATTTTTATCAAATATATCATTTTGGGACTATTCATATCTTATAGCTTCTATCGGGTCGAGTCCGGCCGCTTTCTTAGCCGGGTACCATCCAAAAAATACACCTGTCACCGTGCAGACCGCAAATGACAGCACAACCGAGTAGGGCTGGATATATATGGGCCAGTGAGCTATAAGATTGACAAGCCACGAGGCTACAACCCCAACAAAAATACCTATCACACCGCCACTCACACTAATAATCACGGCCTCTATGAGAAATTGAGAAAGGATATCGATGCCACGCGCTCCAATCGACATTCTCAAACCAATCTCGCGTGTACGCTCGGTCACAGACACATACATTATATTCATAATACCTATACCGCCGACCAACAGCGAGATTCCGGCGATACATGCAAGCAACACGGTCATCATGTTGCCGGTAGAGTTCATCATCTTGCTCAACTCTTGCTGAGACCTGATTTCAAAATCGTCATCAGCCCCTTCCTTGATTTTGTGACGGGTGCGGAGCAGTTCGGTAATCTCGTCGATAGTTTCTTCGGTGGCGTCCTCATCAGTAGCACTGGCAAAGATACCCTGGATATAATCAATAGCAAGAATACGTTTCATTACCGTTGTATAGGGTGCGAGCACTACGTCGTCCTGGTCCTGCCCCATAGAGTTGGTACCTTTTGACTCAAGCACGCCGATGACAGTCAACGGAATTTTTCCGAAGCGGATCACACGTCCAACCGGATCCTCACCGTCGGGAAAAAGATTGTCGACCACCGTTTTACCCAGGATGCACACCTTGGCTGCCGACTTGATGTCATGTTCTGAAAACATAGTGCCGTCTTCAACCTTAAATTTGCGTATATCAAGATATTCGGGCGTGATACCGTAAATCGACGACGGATAGTTGTTGTTACCGTTGACAAGCTGACCGCCTGAATTGACCGATGGCGACACTGCCGAGATACCGGGAAGGCCCTTGATGGCCTCATAGTCCGAGACCTCGAGCGTTTGCATGTCGTCAGCACTTTGGCGCACACCTCCGCGCTGCATGTTTCCGGGATGAATCATAATCATGTTTGACCCCATTTCGGAAATTTGCTCGCGTATGCTGATTTTAGATCCCTGACCGATAGCAAGCATCGTGATAACCGACGCCACACCGATGATGATGCCGAGCATCGTCAGGAAACAGCGCATTTTATTGTTGCTTAGCGCCTTAAATGCTATTTTTAACAGGTTGACTATATTCATTGTCAGTCGTTTTCTTTGGGCAGGTTGTCATATGCCTCACGTGCCGAGGCCGGGAAGTCGTTATAAGTGTCTGACACAATCTTACCGTCGCGCAGCACTATGTTTCGCGAAGAGTAAGCAGCCAGCTCGGGATTGTGAGTCACGAAGATGATTGTGCGGCCTCGGGCATGCAGCTCCTGAAAAAGCATTAGGATGCTGAACGACGTGCGGGTGTCAAGGTTACCGGTTGCCTCGTCGGCGAGAATAATAACAGGGTCGTTGACAAGCGCGCGTGCTATCGCCACTCGCTGCTGCTGGCCTCCCGACATCTGGTTGCTCTTGTGATTGAGACGAGTGCCGAGACCGACAGCCTCAAGCGCCTCAATTGCCCGGCGGCGGCGTTCCGATGTCGAGACCTCGGGATTGTAAAGCAGAGGCAACTCGACGTTTTCGATTGCGGTGGTCTTGGGGAGCAGATTATAGTTTTGAAAAACAAATCCAATCTTACGGTTACGCATCACCGCACGACGGTTTTTACTCATCTCGCGCACCGACACACCATCAAGATAATACTCGCCCGAGGTAGGTGTATCGAGACATCCCAAAATATTGAGCAACGTCGATTTACCCGAACCCGATGTACCCATGATGGTCACGAACTCGCCCTCGCGGATTGTAAACGACACACCTCGCAACGCCTTGACCTTCTCGCCCCCGACAATAAATTCGCGGCGCAGGTTCTCGACCTTTATTATTACACGATCATCATTCATCGCGATCATTTCTTTTTGTTTCTACCCGGAGGTTGTGGCGCAAACGGGCTGCGCTCCCCGCCTCCGTTACTACCTTGCCGGGCTTGTTCCGAGTAATCTTCGGCCACAATATCGCCCTCGGCGAGTCCGCCGGTAATCACGGTTTTGATTCCGTTTGTATCACCCGTTGTCACGGTTACCTGAACAAGTGAATTGCCCTTTACCACCCAGACACTACGCTGGTTGGCATCTTTTGACGGTGCAGGCGCCTCGCCTGTGGGCTGTGGCAGGTTTTTAATGTCGGAATATTGGTCAGAGGGGGTGAAATTAAATACTTTATTTGGCAACAGAAGCACATTATCCTCTTTCATCACATAGATGGTGAGATTGGCCGTCAGTCCCGGTATGAGTTTATGTTCGGGATTGGGGGCAGCTACAACTACTTCATAAGTAACCACATTACTCTCGGTTGTAGGATTGAGACGCACCTGGGTTACCTCGCCCTGAAAAAGGATATCGGAATAGGCATCGACCGAGAATGTCACAGGCTGGCCTACCTTTACCTGACCGATATCAGCTTCGTCTACATTACCGATAACCTGCATATTATCAAGGTCGGCGATGGTGTATAGATTGGCAACGTTCATGTTTGACACCACCGTTTGTCCAACCTCGACCTCACGCGAGATGACAATGCCGTCGATAGGAGAATAAATCTCGGCATAGTTGAGATTCTTGGCAGCACGCACCTTGTCGGCCTTCGCTTTATCATAGGCCGTCTTGGACACCTGAAGGTCCTTGGTCGATGTCTGGAACTCATAATCGCTTATGAGCTTCTTGTCGTGAAGAGCCTTGTCACGGTTGTAGTTGGTGAGATTGTATTCATAGGTGACACGCGCCGACTCTACATTGGCCTCGGCACTG
>JAIDNJ010000253.1 GCA_029063895.1 Muribaculaceae bacterium
GTATATTAGGACTGTAAACCTGTATGACATCGGCAATATGGTCCAGCCCAATTGCAAGATGCCCGGCAACGTTACCGCTGCCGAGCATTACAATTTTTGGTTTTACTTTATTTCCGTTTTTTACCATTTACCGATATGGACGCGCTCCCAAAGCAATTTATCGGTATCCATCGGTTTACGTTCTTCGTTTTTATAACCGATAGTCACGATACATTCAAGCGATACATTTTCAGGGATTCCGAGTATACCGCGAACAATATCTTCCGACGGGGTTCCATCCTCGGCAAAACGTCCGCGAAGCTGTACCCAGCATGATCCGAGACCGAGATCGGCAACCTGTAGCTGCATAAATGCTGCTGCAATTGAAGCATCTTCAATCCACGCTTCCGATTTAGTGGAATCTACACCGACAACAACGGCAAGAACACAATTCTTAACAGGAAGTGTCCCCATAGGACGACATGTGCTCAACTGTTCGAGAACTTCTTTATCTTCAACAACAGTAAGTTCCCACGCACGGGTACTTTTTGATGTCGGGGCCATAAGGGCGGCTTCAAGAATCGTTTTTACATCATCCGGGTCAACGGGGTCTTCGGTATATCGTCTGATGCTTCGACGATTGATGAGCAGATCGTGGAGATTTTCCATATAGATATTTTTATGTTTAAGATACTTTCTTATTTATGACAAGGCCATGCCGAGCTGAAAATTGAGGCAAATTCTTCATTTTGTAGAAGAACTGTAGCTTGAGCAACCGATTGACCGGTTGCCGCATACACACGATAGCGGCCGTCACTCTCGATAATCGAGAGCTTGAATTTATCGGGTTTTGACGAAATAAAACGCTTGGCTTGAGACATCGAGTCAAAGGAGCCGACGACCAGAATATAAGGGTCTGACTCTTCTGATCTGAACTCGGTCGGTTTATTATCTCCCTTAGATTCATTTACTTCCTGAGTCTCATTGACCTCGGCGATAAAAAGTGTTATGTCGGGTTCAGAGATGATTGCTCCCGGTTCCTCGATATATTCTGTTGCAGGTGTTGACGGGTAAACCGATGCCAATGTCATGTTTCGGTCATCAATCGAGGCCGGCGTTGAGCAAATAAGGCCGATGAGAACAATTATCACTATTGATGCGGCGACTCTTATAGCATGGTCAAGACGCAATATTGCCGCGCGTTTATGACGTCTGTCGCTAACAGGTAGCTCTGCATCGGCTCTCATTTCGACCGTAGAGACCTCAAGTGCCGACAGCCCGTCATGGACGTGCAATATATGATTGTGGCGACAAGGCGTGAAGATTTTATTCTCGCCCTCGATATTAAAGCTACCGAGGCGGCCCAAATCAATGTGTCGGTCAGCGTTAAGCTGCGCTTTCATTGTCTCAACCTCGTCAAAAACCTCGCGGGCAGCCGTTTCGTATGGAATAGACGATGCACGCGCAACCGATGATACAAGCAGTCCGTCGTTATGGTTTATTTCAGGATTGAATGCTACCGTAGCCGATGGTGGAATAAATTTACGGGCGTTGCTGTCAAATCGTGCTTCACTGTGTTGAAGTATAAACGCACCAAAACCGGGCACGACTACACAGTCGGTCCGTTGCAATAGATACTCGATGTGACAAGCTACTTTAAACATCGCTGCAAAGTTACAAAAAATTGACTTCAGCACAAAATAGAAGTCAATCTATCTTGACAAAAAACGACATTTTATGTAATAAAAAAATACCGGGCCGACAAGTCCATTTGACTGTGGCCCGGAAATAATATTTATAATTGTGTACCCTGATTACATGTTCATACCACCGTCAACCTGGATAACCTGACCGGTTACATAGCTTGCGAGGTCTGAAGCGAGGAATGTTGCAACGTCAGCGATATCTTCGGGTTTGCCGCCGCGACGCAAGGGAATTTTCTTTTTCCATTCTTCACGTACACTGTCGGGGAGAGCGGCTGTCATGGCTGTCTCGATAAATCCGGGGGCGATAGCGTTGGCACGGATACCGCGGGGACCCATTTCCTGTGCGATACTCTTTGCAAGCGCAATCATACCTGCCTTTGAAGCTGAATAGTTAGCCTGTCCTGCGTTGCCGTGAACACCTACAACCGAGGCCATATTGATGATGGAACCGGAGCGCTGGCCAAACATCACGGGGAGAACGTTACGGGTGAAGTTGAATGCGCTCTTGAGGTTGATATTGATTACACGGTCCCACTGTTCCTCGCTCATGCGCAGCATAAGACCGTCTTTTGTAATACCGGCATTGTTGACAAGGATATCGATGCGGCCAAAATCTTTCTGAATCTCGGCTACAACTTCTTTAGTTGCCTCAAAGTTAGAGGCATCTGAAGCATATCCTTTAGCCTTTACACCATAAGCTTCAATCTCGGCTTCGGTTGCTTTGCCGTTTTCATCGATTACGATATCGGTGAATGCGACATTGGCACCTTCCGATGCAAATTTAAGAGCGATTGCTTTACCGATGCCACGTGCAGCGCCGGTGATAAGAGCTGTTTTACCTTCGAGAAGTTTCATTGGAATAATTTCTTTAATAGTTATAATGTTGATTTATTAGTCAAAACGCTTGGGTGTCAAAACCGATTTTACCATGAAATCGACAAGCTGATCGGCATGGGCGGTCAGACGGCTGTTATTTTGTGCTGCATCGGCAGCCGCACTGACAAGCATCGGAAAAATTGTCGCAGCGCGCTTACATTGTTCGGTGTCAAAACGGCCTGAGAGTTGACCCTCGCGGAATATCCGTTCAAGCAAAAGAGCTTCTTTGGCGCTTGCAGCCGACTTGATTTTGTCATTCCTTGAAAACGAGAGTGTCAGCCATCCCGACAGAGTGTCGCGATGAAGCGGTGCCTCTATAAGCATGTCGACCGATTTATGAAGGAAACGACGGAGCTTTTCATCAGGCATCAGGTCGGCATCGACAATCTGTCTCAACTCGGCCACAAGTGACTCGCTTTCTCGCTCAACTACAGCATTATATATTTCTGACTTACTCTTAAAGTAAGTATATACAGTGCGTCGGCCATTTTCCGAAGCAATGGCTATATCGCTGATTGTAGTATTTTCAATTCCTTTCAGCAAAAAAAGCTGACGCGCAACTTCTATGAGTCGGTCTCTGGTCTTCAATATTGAATATTTAGTTTACAATTTGTCTGCGAAGTTACTCTTTTTTAAGCGTTCATCCAAATAAAACGGCTTTTTTCACTTTTTTCAACAATTCCCGGTAGATTTTTCGTGGCATCTGACGTTATCCGGTGTGATTTAATTTATGTAAAAGATGTCGTCTATACCGTTTATTCTTTTTTATATGTCATGATTAATTACTAAATTTGCAGTTCTGAAAAAACATTCGTCACAATGAATTCTGAAATTAAAGCCTATAGTTCAAATCAGGTCCATGACCAATGGGACCGCGAACACCTTTGGCACCCATATACTTCAACCATAGACCCGCTCCCGACCTATAAAGTGGATTCGGCCGAGGGTGTAAACATAATTCTCTCTGACGGCACACGTCTCATTGACGGCATGTCGTCATGGTGGGCTGTCATACATGGTTATAATCATCCGGTAATCAATCAGGCCGTTGAAAAACAACTTCACAAAATGAGTCATGTGATGTTTGGCGGTCTCACCCATGACCCGGCAATCGAACTCGGTAAACGCCTGCTCGCTATGGCTCCCCCCTCGATGAACAATATCTTTTATGCCGACTCTGGTTCTGTTGCCGTCGAGGTTGCCATGAAGATGGCCGTGCAGGCTGCTATATCACGAAGCGGATCTCATCAGAAGACCAATTTTGTAACTATCCGCTCAGGCTATCATGGTGACACCTGGAACGCCATGAGCGTTTGCGACCCGGTTACCGGCATGCACGGTGCTTTTGGCCCCGCTCTACCTGTCCGCTTTTTCGTTCCACAGCCCCGAAGCCGTTTTGACGGTGAGTGGAATCCTGAAGATATCAAGCCGCTTGAAGATTGTCTTGAAAAGAACCATGACGAAATTGCCGCCCTGATTCTCGAACCTATCGTTCAAGGTGCCGGTGGCATGTGGTTTTATCATCCCGAATATCTGAGGCAGGCACGTCGTCTTTGTGACAAATATGGCATATATCTCATTTTTGACGAAATTGCTACGGGATTCTGGCGCACGGGGCGTCCGTTTGCTTGGGAGCATGCCGGTGTCGAGCCCGACATAATGTGTATAGGCAAAGGGCTCACGGCCGGTTATCTCACATCGAGTGCAGTCCTTACCACCCGCGATGTGGCCGATACGATTTCCAAAGGCGAGGCCGGAGTGATGATGCATGGCCCCACGTTTATGGGCAATCCGCTTGCATGTGCCATCGGCATAGCGTCTATCGACCTGCTCGCTTCTCAAGATATGGAAAAGGTCATCGGTCATCTCGGTGACATAATGAAAAAAGAACTTGCTCCGGCAGGTTCGTTCTCCAACGTTGCCGACGTGCGCGTACTTGGGGCTATCGGTGTTGTCGAGATGAAAGATCCTGTTAATGTCGGCGAGTTCCAAAAAGAGTGTGTCGCCCGCGGCATCTGGGTAAGACCCTTTGGTAAAAACGTTTACATCATGCCTCCATATATCATGTCCGACGACGAATTAACCTACCTTTGCCGCCAGATGTTAAAGATAATTGAACCGGTCAATAAAAATGAAGATTAAGGAAACTCTTGAAAATTTGTCATCGACCGGTAATCTCAGGCAACTCCCCGATGACCGTCGATTTGACTGTTCTATCGACTTCTCGACAAACGATTATCTTGGTCTTGGGTCATTGACATTAGGACGGATGCTCAGCCGTCACCCCGAACTTGTCGAAACCCATATGACTTCGTCGGCCTCCCGACTGCTGGCCGGTGTTCAGCATGAATACGAGGATCTGGAAAATGACCTGGCGACACTCTATGGTCGCGAAGCGCTACTCTACAATAGCGGTTACCATGCTAATACAGGTACTATATCGGCCATCGCCGACAGGTCTACAATCATCATCGCCGACCGACTTGTCCATGCCAGCATCATCGACGGAATACTGCTGTCACGCGCTAAATTACTGAGGTTTGATCACAACGACCTTGATATGCTCGAATCGATGCTGTCCGATAACTATAACAGTGGCAAACAAATTCTTGTCATCGTCGAGAGTGTCTACAGCATGGATGGCGACTCTCCCGATATGAATCGGTTGGTCGAACTCAAACAAAAATATCCGTCTATAATTCTGTATGTTGACGAGGCTCACGCTTTTGGTGTCAATGGTCCCAAAGGTCTCGGTCTGGCTATGGAAACCGGACATCCCGAGGCATTTGACATCATTGTCACTACATTTGGGAAGGCGCTCGGTTCTTATGGAGCTTGTGTTCTCACAACACACGACATCAAAGAATTTCTGGTAAACCGTTCTCGCAGTCTGATTTTCTCCACCTCGCTGCCTCCGGTGAGTGCGCTTTGGACCAAACTGATGCTTGACGAGATGATCCGGGCTGATGATCGACGTCTAAAGTTGAAGGCCCATGCCGAGCTGCTCCATAAAATACTTGGACAGTACAGCGGTAGTGTACCCGATACTCCGAGCCACATTCGCGCTCTTATCATTGGAGATGCCAACAAAACAGTCGAAGTCTCAAAAAAGCTCAGGGACGAGGGCATTATTGTTCTTCCCATAAGAACCCCGACAGTTCCGGCCGGTACCGAACGCCTTCGGTTAAGCCTGTCGGCATCGATGCAGCCCGATGATATACTGAAACTTTCAAAAGCACTGAAATGCATTACCGACTGATAAAAAACGGACCAGACAACCGCCGTGCAATATGCATCTTTATGGGCTGGGCTATGGACCCTGCTCCGTTTTGTAATGAAAGTATATGTAAGGATGGATTTGATACTGTCGTTTTTTATCATTATACATCGCTTGATGAAGCTCAAAAGGTGTTTGACACCATAACCGATGACTATGACGAAATTTCGGTCATTGCATGGTCTTATGGTGTGGCGGTTGCCGACACTGTTACCGGAAGCGAAAAAGTCGTTTGCCGCATTGCTGTAAATGGTACCCCTATCCCTGTTGACAGTCAAAAAGGTATCAATCCCCGGTATCACAACCTCACGTTGCGGATGCTTTCACCCGCCAATCTTGCTAAATTTTATAAGAGTGTGGGAATGCCCGACTCAGCTCTCCCCTCACGTACAATCGATGACCTCAAGGCCGAATTACATTTTTTCAGTTCATTCAGTGACGACAGGGTGAAAACCCGATGGAAAAAGGCCTACGTGTCAATGGCCGATACCATTTTCCCCCCTGACAGCCAGATAAGGGCCTGGGAAGGAAACACTCTTATCGAGAAAATTGCCGGCGGCAGTCATTATCTTGATTTCAGCCGCATTATAGTCAATGATATCATCGACAAAGATTTGATAACACGTCGTTTTACCGAAAACGCTACACGCTATGACTCACATGCATCAGTTCAGAAAGCTATAACCGTGCGTCTCACCGAGTTATGGGCAATGTTACAAAACTTTACCGGTAAACGTATCCTTGAACTCGGCACCGGCACCGGATTTCTGACACGCCGGTACTGTACCCTGGCAATCAGCGACCAATCGGTTGCCGTCGACCTTGTTGACTCCAATGTGCTTGCCGACCTTCATGCCCAAATTGGACTATCCTACCCCGGCACTCTCGTTTGTGGCGATGCCGAGCGATATATCGTGGAGATTCCCGACAACTCTTTTGATGCTGTCGTGTCGGCTTCTACGATACAATGG
>JAIDNJ010000254.1 GCA_029063895.1 Muribaculaceae bacterium
AACAAATATATCTATATGTCAGAACAACAGAAAAAAGGGACAATCGGTGTTACCACCGAAAATATTTTCCCTGTAATCAAAAAGTTTTTGTACAGTGATCATGAAATTTTCCTTCGCGAACTCGTCTCAAACGCTGTTGACGCTACTCAAAAGCTGAAGACTCTCGCGTCGTTTGGTGAATTTAAAGGTGAACTCGGCGACATGGATGTCCGCGTGACTATTGACAAGGAAGCCGGTACGCTTACTGTCAGCGACCATGGTATCGGTATGACCGCCGAGGATGTTGACAAGTATATTAACCAGATTGCCTTCTCGGGTGCCGAGGAATTTCTTGAAAAATATAAAGATACTGCCAATTCTATCATTGGCCACTTTGGTCTCGGATTTTACTCGGCTTTTATGGTTGCCAAGAAAGTCGAGATTTGTTCGCTGTCCTATAAAGAAGGTGCTCAGGCTGTTAAATGGGAATGTGACGGTTCTCCCGCCTATACTATGGAACCCATTGATAAAACTACCCGAGGAACTGATATCGTGCTTTATATCGATGATGATAACAAGGAGTTCCTTGAACAAGTCCGCATCGATACATTACTCAAAAAATATTGTCGTTTCCTCCCTGTACCTGTAATTTCAGGCAAAGAACAGGAGTGGAAAGATGGTAAGTATGTTGACACTGACCGTGATAATGTCATCAACAGTACCGAACCGATGTGGATGAAAAAGCCGGCCGACTTGACTGATGAGGACTATCTCAAGTTTTACCACGAACTCTATCCCGGTCAGGAAGATCCATTGTTCTGGATTCACCTGAATGTTGATTACCCGTTCACTCTTACAGGTGTACTGTTCTTCCCCAAAATCAAGAATAACTTCGACATCAATAAAAATCGAATTCAGCTCTACTGTAATCAGGTTTATGTTACCGATTCGGTTGAGGGTGTAGTCCCTGACTTCCTTATGTTGCTTCAGGGTGTTATCGACTCTCCCGATATCCCTCTTAACGTGTCGCGTAGCTATCTCCAGAGCGACTCGGCTGTCAAGAAGATTTCATCCTATATTACCAAGAAAGTTGCATCTCGTCTTGAAGATATCTTCAAAACCGACCGCAAGGAATATGAGGAAAAGTGGGACGATATCAAGATTTTCATCGAGTATGGTATGCTCACCGACGAGAAGTTCTGTGATGCTGCCATGAAGTTTGTTCTTGTCAAGGATACCGAAAACAAATATTACACACTCGATGAATATCGCAAGCTAATCGAACCGGAGCAGACTGACAAGAGCGGTGATGTTGTTTACCTTTATTCGACCGATCCTGTAGCTCAGTTCAACTTCATCAAGGCAGCAACCAATCGCGGTTACAGTGTTCTGGTCATGGATGGTCAGCTCGAAAACCACTTCATAGCTATGCTTGAGCAGAAGCTTGAAAAGAGCCGTTTTGTCCGTGTTGACTCAGATACAGTCGATAATCTTGTTCCTAAAGACAATAAGAAATCGGTTGATCTTACTGAAACTCAGCGTAACATTCTCACCAATATATTCCGTTCTCAGGTTCCCGAAATCAAGGATGCTAACTTTATCGTGACATTCGAAGCAATGTCTCCGGCCGATCTCCCGGTCACTCTCACTCAGAACGAGTATATGCGACGCATGAAAGAGATGGCTTCGATGCAGCCCGGCATGAATTTCTATGGCGAGTTGCCCGACAGTTATAATTTCATTGTCAACACCGAGAATCCAATTATTGTGGAGCTTCGCGACAAATCGGATGCCGACCTTAAAGCTGAAATCACTCCGCTCGAAAACGAAGTGACCGAGAAAAATAACGAGATTACAACAATACGTTCGGCTGCCAAAGACGGTAAACTTGACGCCGAACAGGAGAAACAGTCATCTGACCTGCAGGCTCAGGTTGAGGCTGCCCGCAAGAAACAGGAAGAAATTATTGGCGCATATGCCAAGAATCAACCTGTTGTAGGTCAGCTCATCGACCTCGCCCTTCTCGGTAATGGTCTTTTGAAAGGAGAGCAGCTCAGTCGCTTCATTGAGCGATCGGTTGAGCTTCTTAAAAAATAAAAATTGATTCTATATAATAAACGAGGCGTTGTATCACCATTTGATACAACGCCTCGCTGTTTTTACATGTATCTCTAATTCTATTACTTTTTCTTTCGTCTCAGCTTGCGGGCGAGACGAGTGTAGCGGTCCGCTTCATCATCCTCGCCGATTGAGGTATAGATGTCGGCGAGCCGGTCACAGATGACCGGATTGTTTTTGTCAAGTTCTGAGGCCTGGATGAGATAGTCAAGGGCTCCATATGTCTCTCCAAAAGATGCATATAGGTCAGCAGTTTCAATATAGTCGTTGGCTTGAGGTTCACCGCTTTTAATGAGACGCAGATATGTCTCAAGCCCACTTTCGTTTTCACCTATCCCGACGAGCGCTTTGGCTTTACCTCGTAGTGCATCAGGATTTTCCGGGTCGATAGATAGTGCTTTTTCAAAATTTTGCAATGCCGGTGTTGTATCTTCGGTATTCTGTAATCCCATTAGTCCGAGCGAAATATATTCGGAGGCGAGACGACGTAATGTCGATTTTGCATCATTGAGTTGGTCTTCAAGACTTTTGACCTTATCCTGAAGTGATGAATATACCGATAGCTTTTGTTTGATAAGTCGTTTTACTCCTTGGTCGTTCAGCCTGTTACGTCCGTCCAGAGCCTGAAAAAACGTATCGGTTGCCGACATGTAGTCTCCTTTGTCCCATAGTCGGGCTGAACGACTGTAGAGCTCATCGGCTTGAGACTCGGCAAGAGCCCGTCTTACATTTTCAGGTATGTTGAAACATTGCCTGAAACGGGAGATTTCCGGATTGACAAAGATGTCGCCGTCT
>JAIDNJ010000255.1 GCA_029063895.1 Muribaculaceae bacterium
CGCGGATTCGCCCACTTCCTTGAACACATGTGTTTCAACGGTACTACCAATTTCCCCGGCAACTCAATGATAGGCTGGCTTGAAAAACAGGGTGTGAAATTTGGCGAGAACCTTAATGCCTACACCGCCGTTGACAAAACTGTATATTATATGTCAAATGTTCCCGTTGAGAAAAAATCGGTTCAGGACACCGTGCTTCTCGTGCTTCACGACTGGGCAAACGACCTTCTCCTTGACCCCGAGGAAATCAACAAGGAGCGTGGTGTTATCCATGAAGAATGGCGCCGCTCTATGGTGGGACAGATGCGTATTATTGAAAATCTCCTCCCGGTTATTTATCCCGACAGCCGTTATGGCTACCGTCTTCCCATCGGTATCATGGAGGTTGTTGACAATTTTGCTCCCGAAACACTCCGCGCCTACTATGAAAAATGGTATCGTCCCGACCTTCAGGGTATCATGGTTGTAGGTGACATCGATGTTGACTATATCGAGGGTAAAATCAAGGAGATGTTCTCGTCAATCGAGATGCCCGAGAATCCCGCTGTACGTGAATATTTCCCCGTTGCCGACAACGAGGGCACAATCTATGCCATCGGTCGGGACAAAGAACAGAAAAACGGTGTTGCCGAACTCATGATCAAGACCGACGCTCTTCCCGATTCTCTTAAAAACACAATGGCCGGACTCGTCCAGAACTATGTTACAGGCATGATCACCGGCATGCTCAACGAACGTCTCGGCGACATCGCTTCAAAACCTGAATCTCCATTTGCCGGTGCATCGGCAAGCTATGGCAATTTCTTCCTTGCCAAAACTAAAAACAGCTTCGGTATTGATGCTGTAGCCAAGGGTAACGATGTCCGTCCCGCATTTGCGGCTGCCTATCGCGAACTTCTCCGTGCAGCCCGTGGCGGATTCACCTACTCGGAATATGATCGCGCACGTCAAAACTATCTCTCGTCACTTGAAACTATCTATAACAACCGTGCCGACCGCACTTCTTCATCGTTTGTCAACGAGTATGTCGAAAACTTCCTCAACAACGAGCCTATCATGGATATCGACACCGAGTATAACATCCTCAAGTCAATCGCCGGCCAGATTCCCGTGGATGCAATCAATCAGACTTTGGCTCAGATTCTCACTCCCGACAACCGCGTGCTGCTTGTATTGACACCCGAAAACGATACGTTCTACTTCCCCACCGAGGCCGACATGGCTAAAGTCATCGCTGATGTCGATGCCGAGAATATCGAACCGTTTGTCGACAACGTGAAAAATGATCCTCTCCTTTCAGAGCTTCCCGCACCCGGTAAAATTGTCAGCGAGAATCATAACGACATGTGGGATGCTACCGAGTTCACCTTGTCAAACGGAATCAAGGTAACCGTCAAACCTACCAAATTTAAAGAGGACGAGATCATCTTCCGCGGTATGGCCCGTGGCGGCATGACTTGTCTGCCCGACGAGATGGCAGCTTCACAGCAATTGCTCGGCTATGCCATCCGTTATGCAATGGGTCTTGGAGCTTATACTTCAAGCGAGCTGCCCAAATATCTTTCGGGTAAAATAGTGGGTGTTTCTCCCTCGATCGGCAGCTATTCACGTTCGGTGGGCGGATCGACCACTCCCCGCGACCTTGTGACAGCGATGGAGCTTCTCTATGCTACCTTTACCGCTCCAAACTTCTCGGATGAAGAGTTTGACGCGATGAAATCGTCACTCGAAGGCACACTCGCTCATCAGGAAAGTACTCCCGACTTTATTTTCAAACGCGACCTTCTTCAGTCGAGCTACAAGGCTCCCGCATGTCACGCCGTGACTGTCGAGACTGTCAAGGCAGCCAACCTTGACCAGATTCGTGAAATCTACAGCATGATGACTGCCAATGCGGCCGACTATGAGTTTTTCTTTGTGGGTAACGTTGATATCGAAACACTCAAACCTCTCCTTGAGCAATATGTTGCCACTCTTCCTGTTAACCCCGCCAAGTCGGTCGGTGTTGTTCTCAATCCCGGCTATGACATGATCAAGGGTAAAACTACCAGCGAGTTCAAAACCAAGATGGAGACTCCCCAGACATGGGCATTTATCGATGCATTCGGTACGCTTCCCTATACAGCCAAAGACGCCATGATCGCTTCAATCGTCGGTGAAATCATCGGCAACCGTTTTATGGAAACTGTACGTGAGGAGATGGGTGCGACCTACTCGATCGGTGCAAGTGGCAGCATGGGACGCATTCCTGCAGGTGAAACCGGTATACAGACCGTTTTCCCCATGAAGCCCGAAATGAAAAAAGAGGTGCTTGACTTCATCGCCGCCGAGTTTGACCGTATACAGTCAAATGTCAAGGAGGAGGAACTCCAGAAACAGATTGAATATCTCGTGAAGACCTACACTGCCAACAAGGAGAAAAACGGATCATGGCTTGGTGCCATGACAGGCTATGTTCTCAACGGTGTGGATAACTTCTCAAACAACATCGAGACTGCCAAGTCAATCACCGTTGCTGATGTCGAGAACTTTGTTAAGCGACTTATGGCCGAGGGCAACTACCGTGTTGTCACTCTCGACCCCGAGAACTGATAATTCGTTTCAACTATAAATAATAGCTATGGGCGGTGTGTCAAAAGTGACACACCGCCTTTTTATTAGTCGATGTCTGGGCGTGTCTTTGATGTGTAGCAGCTGATTGACAGCTATTTACACCTTTACGTGCCAAAGGCACGTCCCTACAAAATTATTTAATTTTGCCCCACGGCCTTTTCAGTGATGTATGAGCGTGGCGTGCGGCGGTCGGTAGTAATGTCTTATAGTCAAAGAGTCGGCAATGCCGACGATGTATTAAAGATGTTATCTACTTTAAATTTAAATATGTGTCATTTTGTTACAATACTATTTCAATCATAATCAAAGTGATTTTTTGCTTAGTTAAAATTTAACATTTGTGGATTTAACAATGTGATTAACTTATAT
>JAIDNJ010000256.1 GCA_029063895.1 Muribaculaceae bacterium
GTGTAAACGGAGCCCGATATTCACGATAAAGACAGTAATCATGGTTACCGAGAACCGACAGTACACCGTCGGGGGCTTTCATCATGGAGAGAACATCCTTGAATCGTGTCACCTCAGCCGAACAAGTGTTGACCAAGTCTCCGGTAAATACTATCAAATCGGGATTTAGCGAATTGACAGTGTCAACAATCAGTTTAACAGTTTCGGGGGTAGACGCATAAGTACCCAAATGGAAATCGGACAAATGAACAATGCGATACCCGTCAAATGCCTTTCTTATCTTTGGGGATCGAATATCAACCTCATCCACTTTAATCTTATGCCATCCCACAAACGAGCCATAAAGTATCATGCCTATCCATGCAGCCGCACCGATAACGCCAATTATATTGAAAATTATCGGTAATGATGAACCAAACACCGCGAGGGTTCTTCCAATCATGAAAAAAAGCGTAAAGATAAACGTCGGCACTACAATACACATCGACAAAGCAAATAGCCGGTTGAGTATCTTATGACGGAATGTCCCTGCCAAAAACATTTTTAGCAACACGATAAAAAAATAAAACGTTGGCAACATTACAACCGCTCTAAGCCACCATGCACAACCATTCATGGCATCAAAAACAATTATAATGTCACAAAGCAACAATATTATTACCAGCAAAGTAAATATTTTTCTCATATCAATTTAGTTTACAGGCAGTTGTTGATAATCAAATATATTATTGTCATTACTCTGCCGATGATTAAGATTCAAAATCAAATCTTTATTCTTTGATAAGAACAAATTTACTCATTTTTCCGTTCAATATATCATTACGATTTATCAATAAAAAATAAAGAAAATTGACAAAATAAAAAAATGAGCGCATCAAATTGACACGCTCAACAAAAAATAGATTTTATTATCAGAATTTATCGGCCAAGGCGGCTGCTTGAGCACATCCGTCGGTCTTGTCTATATCTCCCTCTACAAAGACGCCGGGTATGAGTACCTCTCCAACAATGTCCCATTTCAACAATGCCGCCGTACGTTCCATCGGAAACTTAACGCCGTCCATAACCGACGCTTCATGCTCCTCACTGCAGCATATCAGGCCCATCTTTTTACCTGTAATCGGTTTCTCAGCCACACAGAACGAGAAAATCCTATCTATCACACCCTTTATCTGAGCCGGTATCGAGTACCAGTAAACAGGCATCGCATAAACAATAGCATCAGCATCGAGAATGTGTGGAGCAATAATGTTGAAGTCATCGTCAAATGAACATGCTTTATCGGTTTTGAAACATGTCATGCACGCATGACAACCGCCTATTTTCATCATGGCGGCATCAAATCTCACTACCTCGTGCCCCTTTGCTTTGGCCGCATTGATAAATGAATCAACCATTGCAAATGTATTGCCTTTCTTACGCGGACTACCGGTGATAACTGTTATCTTCACTTTATTTTATTGTATTTGAGTTTTGATTATAGGCTTTGGCTACGCATTTCCACTCACCGTTGAGCTTAAGTAACAGCAGAAAATCGGTAAAGTCAATGCGGCCACCCCACCCCTCTTCAAGTACACGGACAACAGCCACGGTTTCCTCGACTGCAAGAACGTCAATACGCGCCTTGAAATTATCACCGGCACCGACAGTGTCGACATTGTGGTAGAACTGCTCGATAGAACCATGCTCAAGTACTCCGTCAAGAATACCGAACAACACGGCATCATCGGTAAACAGTTGTTTGGCATATGAACTGTTACCCTCGGCTACACTCTTCACAAAATTTTCGGCCGCAAGGGCCACGGCCTCATATTCTTTGATTTGATCTCTCATAACTTTTTGTTTTGAACGTTTGATTATATAAATGCAAAATTATAGGTTTATACACTATAAATCAAGTACCGAAAAATTTTTCATATACCGAAAATTTATTCCATACTTGATTATAAGCATGTTATTTGATAACTTTGCAATCGCAAACAAAAAAATTATGGCCTACGAAAAGAAAATACCGGTTGACCTCGATTGTCCGCTTCGACTGACAATGAGCCTTATTGAATCAAAATGGAAATCATGTATTCTTGATGAACTCCGTTCAGGCGCCCCCATGCGTCCCAGTGAAATAC
>JAIDNJ010000257.1 GCA_029063895.1 Muribaculaceae bacterium
ATCTTATATTGATCCACCACCTTCATTCCACAAATGTTTATGTCTTTATTTATCGCTGGGCGAGGAATGATCCTGAGGCAATCTGCTGGTAGGCATAGAAACCGGCCTGACTCTTCTCGATGAGCTGCATAGTGCCGTCGGGGGTAATCATTTTCACATGATTATTGTCGACAAAAGTCATGAAAGGATAAGATTTGTCATCGATGTTGACGCTCCAGGTCTGTTCTTCAACATTGAAATCAAGACGAACACAGTCTTTTTCGTTATTCATTGACGTGATAGTATATCCTTTACCATCACATTCAACGAGATATTTACCATCATTACCCTCGATAACCGATTTGCCTTTTGCGACGGGATTGTCACCGCTCCAAAACTCGATAGAGTTGAGCACTACAATGTCGGCGAGGGCCGATACTTCATAAACGGGGAGAATCCAGAACGCAAAGAAAACGAGTTCGTTGAGAAACTTGTTGCCAAGATTGTTATTCCACGAGAGGAGTTTGTTGGTGAGCTGGAAGCTACCGATACATGAGGTTGAAAAAATTGAGGTAGCAAGTACCATAACGAGAGCGACGCTCAGATATTTTTTTTTCATAATGGTGGAGAAGTGTGATTAATATTTAAAAATAGATTGATCTTAAGCAGGAACGGCTTTTTTTGCCTGTTCATAAAATTTATAGACTTCGCGGACATAAGCCGATGTCTGTCGTCCGCGGAAGTATCCATATTTTACGTCGGGGTCATTAAAATATTTTGGATTTGACTTGAGCATGAGAGCTTGCTGAACGTTGCCATCCCATTTCTGGGGGTCTTTACCGGTCTTGCGGGCAAGAGCGATTGCATCGTAGATATGGGCATGTCCCGAATTGTAGGATGCGATGATAAATTTCTTACGCTCCTCTGGATCGGGAATCTTGTCGGTGAGCACCTTGTCAAGGTCTCGTATAAGTTTAACCGCGGTGGCAATATTTGCTTCGGGATTGGTGATTTTAGCGCTGCTCAATCCATATTGTCGGGCAGTTCCGGGCATCAGCTGCATGATGCCGCGAGCACCAGCCCATGACCTGGCATTAGGGTTGAAGTGACTTTCAGTATATCCTTGAGCCGCCAGCAGTCGCCAGTCCCACCCGATTTCCTTTGCATATTTCTTAAACAGGTCGTCATATGGCGAAATCTTACCATCCTTAAATTTATATGGGATTGGAGCTGCGTCGTTTTTTGATTGCTCAAAATATTTTTTCAGAAGGTCGGCATCGGTATGTCGGGTCTTGTCACTCTGAAACCATACGTTAATCGAGTCGGCAAGCCACGGCTTCTTGTCGCTGACACCCCATGCCTGACGCTGTGGAAAACTAAGTTCCAGATTGATGTCAAGATCCGGATAATAGGTCTTGTTGATGCGGGCTATATCACTGTCGACAATAGTAAGCGGTATTTTCCCGCCGGCAACCATACCTATAAGGTCTTCAGTTATGAGTGTGTCGATATCAACAGTGTGAATATTGATGCCTCCACCGAGTTCTTCGTTAAGATTTTCAAGGCGATACTGGTATTTCGAGTTTTTTTCCACATAAACATCGCGACCTACAAGCTGGGTGACATCTGTAATGAGTGAATCCCGGTTTTTGCGCGGTTGTACAAGAACTTGAGTCGTCATGCTTTCAGGACCGGCCGGAAGCACCGATTGATATTCGGCCGTCACCGGAATCTCATAAGCAAGTATGTCAACCTCGCCAGAGTCGAGCATCTCGACCATCCGGGCCATTGACGGGGCTACTTTCAGGTCAAGAACAAGACCTTTGTCACTGGCAAACTGCTTGATGAGCGAATAGTCATAACCCATTTCCTCGTCGCGATAGGAAAAATAGGACAAGGGACTGTAGAGCGTCGCCACTCTCAGGGTATCGGGGAGTGAATAATCGAGCTCAGCCGTTTTACCGGATGAACATGAACTGTAAAAGATTTCGGTGACGCAGCATAATGCGACAAGGGACAAAAGCCATACTTTATTCATCGTTGATGATTTTGTACAGTTATAACATGATGACCTGCAATCCCGGTCGCACCGGTGCTGACAATATCAGTATTCAAATGTACCGTTCTCGGTGATGAGAGTCAATTTGTTTGCTTCCGCGTCTTCAACACGTCCTATAATGCGGGCATCGATGTTAAAGCTCTTTGAAATCTCGATAACAGCGGCTGCATCTTCGGGCGAGAGATAAATCTCCATGCGGTGACCCATATTGAACACCTTGTACATTTCTTTCCAGTCGGTTCCCGATTCACGGGCTATGAGCCTGAAAAGTGGGGGCACAGGGAACAGGTTATCTTTTATAACGTGTTTATGGTCAACAAAGTTCATTATTTTGGTTTGTGCACCACCCGAACAATGTACCATACCGTGAATTTTGGAGCGCATTTTGTCAAGAATAGCTTTGATGACAGGAGCATAGGTACGTGTCGGCGATAGAACAAGTTTACCGGCATCGATGGGAGAACCCTCGACTGCATCGGTTAGTTTGACCGAACCTGAGTAGGTGAGTTCGTCGGGAACAGCGGCATCAAAAGTTTCAGGATATTTGGCTGCTATTTCTTTGCAGAAAACGTCGTGTCGGGCCGATGTAAGACCGTTGGAACCCATACCACCATTGTATTCTTTTTCGTAGGTGGCCTGACCCGATGATGAGAGGCCTACTATTACATCGCCACCTTTGATATTGGCATTGTCAATGACATCGGCACGTTTCATACGGCATGTTACCGTCGAGTCAACGATAATCGTGCGCACGAGGTCGCCGACATCGGCAGTCTCGCCCCCGGTTGAATAGATGTTGACACCTTGCTGGCGGAGCTCGCTGAGAAGTTCCTCGGTACCGTTTATTATTGCGGCGATAACATCGCCCGGAATGAGCATTTTATTGCGTCCGATTGTCGACGAGAGAAGGATGTTGTCAGTAGCACCAACACACAAAAGATCGTCAATATTCATGATAAGAGCATCCTGGGCAATACCTTTCCAAACACTCATATCGCCGGTCTCACGCCAGTAGGCATAGGCAAGAGATGATTTTGTTCCGGCACCGTCGGCGTGCATTATGTTACACCATTCGGGGTCTCCTCCGAGAATATCGGGAATTATCTTGCAGAATGCATGGGGAAACAAACCTTTGTCAATATTCTTGATTGCGTTGTGTACATCCTCTTTTGAGGCCGACACACCTCTTAAATCGTAGCGTTGTTGTGATGACATTGTTCTGTTATGATGTTTTGATTTATTTCAGTTTATAGTGAAGCGATGATGAGCAGATAGCAGAAGCAAGCTGGTGCTACCATGAGGAAAGAGTCTATGCGGTCGAGAATACCACCGTGGCCGGGCATTATTTTACCCGAATCCTTGACACCGGCAGTGCGTTTGAGCAGTGATTCAAAAAGGTCGCCAAATGTAGCGAATACTGATACCATTACAGCCATACCGATGAAATCGACTACCGGCATATCATAGAAAAATTTATCGAATACAAGCGCGAACAATATTGAGAAAATCACACAGAATGCAAGGCCACCCCAAAAACCTTCCCACGATTTTTTAGGACTGATTCTCTCAAATAGACGTTTGCGGCCAATCATCGAACCAACACAGAACGCACCCGTATCGTTTATCCAGATAAAGAAGAACATGGCAAGCACCATGTTGGGTCCCGACATGTTATAGAGCAGGTTGGCGGTCGCCAGGGGAATACCTATATAGGTTTGGGTCAATGCCGACGATCCGAGCGCTTCAAGCGGGTTTTCATCCCGGGCATAAAGTTCCATGATACCACGGGCAATGAGATAGAAAATATACGGTATCAGAAACGCTGCAAAACCTTCAAAAACAATTTGACTGTTTGATGCAAGCGACGCCGACACGATCATGAAAAGTATTCCGCACAAGTCAAGGCAATCGGTCGCGGGACGTGGTTTATTTCCTGATTTTGTACGGAAAATACGTTTCAGTTCCATTGTCGCGAAAATAGCGAACAGCATTGTCAGGCCAAGGAAGAACCAAGAGCCGCACATGATGCAGCATATTACAAGAAGAATGTAGGCCGTGCCCGATATCGAGCGTGTTACGACGTTATTCATTTGCTGATATATTAATAATCGTTATTTTACTCTCAGTTTTTGTCCGGCCTGAAGATTGTCATTCTTCATTCCGTTGAGCGAGCGGAGTTTATCAACCGTTGTTCCGTAGCGTTTGGCCAGTTTATAAAGGTTGTCACCTTTCTGAACTGTTATTATTTGAGCTCCGGCAGCTTTGTTCTGCTGGGTCTGGGTTTTAGTTGGCTGGGTCTTGGCCGGTTGAGTATTTGTTTTAGGCTTCTGAGCTGTCGTTGTATTCTTTTTCTGTGGGGCCTCGGCCGTTTTCTTGGGTGTATCGGCGTTTACCGTTGTGTTTTCGGTCGATCCTACATCGGTTGAATCAGCAGTTTCCTCATTATTGATGAGACCGTTGCTTTCAAGCTGTTCCATTGCTTTGTCGAGGTCATCTTTTGGACGCGGAGTGCGCTGTGTGGTTACAATCTTGATTGTCTGGTTGCGACGCACCGAGCTGATTCCGTTGGCAGCGCGAATTGAAGATACAGTCACGCCATATTTACGGGCTATTGAAGACAAAGTCTCGCCGCGCTGAACCTTGTGATATTTTGTCTTTTGAGTGACAATAAACTCACCGTCATCCGATACCTCGGTGACCGTTCCGTCAGATGGTTCAACTGTGAGACGTCGTTCATATTTCTTGGCATCATGAGCCACAATCGAGTCCTCGCTCATGATGTAGGCATATACCTGCATCGAGGGGAGCACGAGAGGGTAGGGGTGTATGTCACCGGGAATGATATCTTTACGATACTGAGGATTGAGCGCACGTATTTCATCTATTGGCATGCCGAGCACGTCGGCTATCTGTTGCAAATGTACGCGTCGGCTCACGTGAACCGAGTCAGTGATGATTGGACGACGCACAAGCGCCGGCGCAATATTGTGTTCATTGTAATAGTTCATCACATATACAGCAGCGATGAACGCCGGGACATATCCGCGTGTCTCGGCGGGGAGGAACGGATATATTTCCCAGAAGGTCTTGTTGCTGCCGCCGGCACGTCTCAGGGCTTTATTGATGTTTCCGGGACCGCAGTTGTAGGCTGCGATTGCCAGCGACCAGTCATTATAAATTGAATAGAGTTGCTTGAGATATTTTGCCGCCATTTCAGATGATTTCACCGGGTCGCGACGTTCGTCAACGATTGTGTTGATTTCAAGGCCGAGACCCTTTGCGGTAGGTGTCATGAACTGCCACAGACCTGTAGCACCGGCTTTTGAAACCGCATCGGGGTTAAGCGCCGACTCGATTACAGGCAGATATTTCAATTCGTGGGGCATGTTCTCTTTCTCAAGAGCCTGCTCAAATATGGGCATATAGTAGTGACTCATGCCAAGCATGTTTTCGACAAGAGAGCGGCGGCGGTTGGTATAGAGATTGATAATGTTACGTACAAGCGAGTTGTAAGGCAGTTCAATTTCAGCCGGAATTTTGCTGAGACGCTCGATAATCTGTGCATCGGTGGCATCAACCTCCTTACGGTAGTCGGCCATTGAGTCAAGAAGAGCATAATTTCTCAGATACCAGTTGTTCATCATCTTGTCAACATCAGTCTCGACACTCTCTGGATAAATCAGATTTGGATCGGTTATTGTGTGAGAAATGTCGAGTACTGTGATAGGCAGAGCTTCGGCCGAGATTGCCGACGCTACCGTTATCATTAGTGAAAGTGCTAATTTTCTAAACATCTTTTACCGGGTAAACAGAATTAATTTTAAAAATTGAAGGCCCATTGCATTCCCACGGCAGGCCGTTGTCCGCGACTATCCTGAATAAGAGCCGGAACAACATCCATCGACAGGTCGGGCGAGATGTCAAAGTGGGCAAGTGATGCGTCGACATAAGCGTCGACCATAGCCAGCAGATAGACTCCCACCATGCAAATCACACACAGGTCTCGGTTGCGGCGGAAATAGTTTCGCTGCGAGCGCACGGTGTTGGTAAGCCATGTTTTGTCAAGGTCTTCTTCCTTTGTATTTGGCGGGAAAAAGTCCATATAACTCTTTGTCGACGAGTCATTGTCGATGAGGTCTGAATAGGCACGTGTATAATCTTTGAGCATGGTGTTGTTCCAGCTCGTCGCATAACCCAGTCCAAGATAGCCACCGACAATGATGGGCAGTTTCCAGTAACGGCGGTTGTAAACCTGACCGAGACCTGGAAACAGAGCCGACATCCATACGGCGCGTGTGGGGTCGGGGTTATATTCGATTTTGCGCGGAATCCATTCCTGGTTCCACTTTGAGCCGGGCAACAATGCCTGAGTTGCCGGTAGGGCACCCTCGTCGATAGCAATGGTATCAGACGATATAATGCGGGCCGAGTCTCCGGCAAAATTGATTTCTTCACGTACTATCTCGGCAGGCTTGGTGAGTGGCTTGCCAATGGGTATTGAATCAGGGTCGTTTATTGCGAATGAAAAAACGTTAAAAGGAACTAAAAAAAACAAACAGCAGGTTACAACGACCGTTTTTAGCAATGGCCGAGGGAATCTGACAATAGAATCAAAAAAGTTATATGTCATCGTTAACTTGCTGTAGAATAGATAAATGATGGTCATAATACGGCAGGACGGGTAGTTACTCGTCGGCCGATTTTCGGTTTATATTGTCAAAGATAGTAATTAATTTCGCAAGTTCCTCATCGTTTTTGAACGGAAATGTGATTTTTCCTTTGCCCGAGCGGTCCATTGTGAAATTTACTTTGGTCTTGAAAGTGGCCGAAAGATGTTTTTTTAGTATGTCAAAGTCGTGTGACGAGTAGGTTGAGCGGCTTTCCTTACCCGAGATTTCTTTTGCTGCGTCGTCACGGTTCTGTTGCCACTGGCGGGCAAGTTCCTCGACACGGCGCACCGAAAGTCCGTTTTTGACAATCTCGTTATAGAGTTTAAGCTGCATGGTCGGGTCGTCAATAGACAGCAATGCGCGGGCGTGTCCCATGTCGAGACGTTTGTCGCGCAGACCGAGCTGCACCTCGGCTGGAAGTCGGAGCAAACGTAAAAAATTGGCGATGGTAGCTCTTTTTTTACCGATACGTTCACTCAAACGCTCCTGGGTCAGTTCATATTGCTCTATGAGTTTTTTGAATGTGAGGGCAATCTCGATGGCGTTAAGGTCCTCACGCTGAATGTTCTCGATAAGAGCCATCTCGGTCATGGCTACGTCATCGGCTGTACGTATATAAGCGGGGACCGATACGAGTCCGGCAAGACTGGCCGCTCTGAAACGACGTTCGCCGGCAATAATCTGATAGGAATCAGGCCCGGTTTTTCTCAGGGACAACGGCTGGATGATACCGAGCTCTCTAATTGATGCCGCAAGCTCGTCAAGCGCGTCTTCATCAAAGAACGAGCGCGGTTGATCGGGATTGGGTGTTATTTGACTTAATGGTATTTCATTGATGGCTGAGGTTCCGGCTGCGGGAACATCGTCCATCGGGAGCAGCGAGCCAATACCTCGGCCAAGAGCCTGACGTTTCATACTTAATGGTTTATGAGATTGTTAAAAACTTGATTAATCATGCTGAAACCTTGTGAGAGCGATTTTTAGCAATCAGCTCTTTGGCAAGCATGATATGAGATGTTGCACCACGGCTTTCGGCATCATATAATATTGCCGGCAATCCGTGACTGGGAGCCTCGCTCAGACGTATGTTTCGGGGAATGACAGTGTTAAACACCATGTCGCCAAAATGGCTTTTAAGCTCTTCATAAATCTGGTTGGCGAGTCTCAGTCGGGCGTCATACATCGTGAGAAGAAATCCCTCGATTTCAAGCGCCGGGTTGAGTTTTGATTTGATTATGCGTATAGTATTGAGGAGTTTGCTGATTCCTTCGAGTGCAAAATATTCGGCCTGAACAGGGATGATAACCGAGTCGGCGGCGGTGAGCGCGTTTACGGTTATGAGTCCGAGAGACGGTGAGCAGTCGATGAGAATGAAGTCATAATCGGTGGCTACAGCCTCGAGCAGATGTCTGAGCACACGTTCGCGTTCGGGACGAGAAATTAGTTCGAGTTCGGCACCGGCCAGGTCTATGCGGGAGCCTATGAGCTTTAGATTTTCCACACACGTGTCGACTTCCGACCCTTTTACCGGATAATTGTCGACAAGACATTCATAGATAGATGAAGACATGGACCTGGGGTCAATACCATATCCTGAGGTCGCATTGGCCTGAGGATCGGCATCGACGATGAGGACTTTTTTACCCTGCATTGCCAACGAAGCAGCCAGATTGATGGCGGTTGTTGTTTTACCTACGCCACCTTTCTGATTGGCTATTGCGATAATTTTACCCATATAAATTATATCAGATATAAATCGGTTATAAATTTTAGATATGCAAATTTGAAGATAAAAATCGAGTTGGTCAATTATTAAATGTGAAAACGTGTCGGCGTGTTGATAAGTGGCTATAAATGTCAATAACTGTGTAGCTATCAGAAGAAGTCGGGGGCTATGAAAAATAGTCCGAATGAGATGCCGCAACTCCATCGGCGTGATGGTGCGTCAGAATAATTGCCATAGAGCGACAGCGATGCGAACGGGAAGTTATACACCGCCGCAATTTCTCCGAAAAATGACGGGTCGGCAAACCGTTTACCATATGTCGGCGCAAACTCAGGTCCCTGTTTAATGCGACGGTAGGGGAGGAAACAGTGGGCCATTCCTCTAAGCTGCATATTGTCGTTGATCAACCAAATGGGAACGATACCTGCCGTGACATAGCTGTAGGCACGCAGGTCCCGGTTAAACGAGCTGAATGTCGACGGGGTGGGATAAAATTCTTCGGCTGTCACGATTGCCTGGTCATAGGTCGACGGCAGCGAGCGTGTTGATGCAAGAATGTTTGACTCAAATCCAAGTGAGAAATGTGAGCCAAGCTGATTGTAACCTTTATAGTTGAATGTAAAACGTGCCCACGGGGTAGATGAGTAATATTTTTCATGACCAGGTTCCGACGGGTCATAGGTATATTTACCGGCCATACCTGACAGCGATGATTTTATCAAGCTACCCGACGATGGATATGACATGTTGTTCAACGTGTTGCGTTCCCATTTGAGCGCCACTTGCCCCAGATTGTAGTAAGACCGGTTACGCTTGTCGTTTTCAAAACTGGTTGGAGTGGTGGGATAGAATTGATAACGGAGATGACCAAATCCGGCTGTGAGTTCGGCTTTGGAGTTGCGTCCTGTCGCTACGGCATATCTTAATTTACCGAATGCCTGCATGTTGGTGACATAAGAGGGATTTTGCTCATAGAAGAAGCGAACACTTGAATTGAAATTCATTCGCGACACTACAATATCGGTCGTCAGTGACGACGGATGTCCCGAACTGAAAAAAATGCGTCCCAAAGCCTGTGCTCCCATATAACTCTGGCCAATCCATGCGTTTAGACGCGCTTCACGATGGTTGAGGGCAAGTGAATTGTATCCGCCGCTCAAAAAGACCATCGAGTTGGTTGAAGACGTGATATAACCTCCAAATCCCACATTCAGGTTATCCTTGACGGTGGCTTTCAGCTTTAGTGTGAAAAGTTCGTCGTCGGGGCGGTACATCGCTTCGGGCACAAGATTGCGCAGTTTGTTGCCTGTGATGGCGCGATAATATGCCGATTTAGCATGAGCGAGTCCAAATGTATCGGCCTTGAAGTCGGTGAATATATTCTTGAAATATTGGTTTTGCCGGGCTGTACCGCCGGTGACATCGACCGAGTCAAAGCGCACGTATGGCGTTGATGACTTGAATACAGCTCGTCTCAGGTTGCGCTCGCTGGCCGGAGTGCGCCAGGTGATACGTGAACAAATCGAGTCCATCATCGACATGGCATGGTCATATCCTATTTTGTAAATCTGGGGGGCCTTTTGAAAGTCGAGAAGTGAAAATTTGCTCAGGTCGATTTTCAATTTTATACCAAGATTTGGAGGCAGCGAATAATCGTTGTTCTGGATAATCATATCCTCGAGTTGTTCGATGAGGTCATTGGCTTTGGGTTTGCCGTCGGGGTTTGATACATCGACACCGATCATCATGTCAGGTGCAAAATCGGTATTCATCACGTCGACTGGAAAATTGTCATAGATACCTCCGTCATATACCAGCACGCCGTCCATTTCAATTGGATGAAAGACAACCGGAAAACTCATGGATGCACGAATCGCATCACCGAGATTGCCTTTGCGGCAAACAATTTTATGCTTGTGATAGACATCTGACGTAATTGAACGGTATGGCACAAAAAGTTTATCAAAGTCACCGTCACACTGGGCTGTGAAAGCCGAGAAGAGTTCCATGAATGCAAAGTTCATAGGAAGCGGTGAAATCAGGCTTGACGGCAGTATGGACGATGTCCGTGTCGAATCACTGTGAGTCGGTATCGCTACATTGAGTAACGCCGGTGTGGGTTCCTGTTTAAAAAAGTAATAGGTGAGACTTTCATCAATCTGGCCGGTCGACCAGTTTGCAAAGTCCTTTGACTCGAGCAGTTCCATCATCTCGGCTGGAGTATAACCGGCCGCATAAAGGCCGCCGACAATAGCACCCATCGATGTGCCCACAACATAATCGATTGGTATGTTGTTGTCTTCCAGAGCCTGTATGACACCGATATGAGCAACCCCTTTAGCGCCCCCGCCACTTAACACAAGTCCCACAGACATCGGTTTAAGTGTGTCGGTAGTGTGTACCGGTGAGTGAGATGCTTGACTTGGGAAAGAGTTTGCGAAAAAAATTAGAGAAACAGCTAATGCACTTAAAAACTTTTTCATTCAGGCTATAAATTTGTCAGAAGATTTTGAAACCGGATGGGTGGTCAGAGGGAAGTAACGGAGAGCCTGCCGGCCTACTCCGTTACATATGGTAGGAGAAAATCGCGCCAGACCAGATAGCCGTTGCCGAGCAGGTGAAGACCGTCATTGGTATATCGGGCATCGAGATTGTCATTGGCATCGGCAAAAATAGGACGTGAATTAAGCCATTTAAAGCCTTTTTCATCAGCCATAGCCTTTACCTTGGTATTGATGTCGCGTATAACCTGTTCTTTGCCAAAGATTGCCTTGTAGCGGCCAAACGAGTTATTGATTGGAAGGAGCGACTGGACATAAAGTTTTGTTTCGGGAGTTTTGAGGCGTATGTAGTCGATAAGGCCTCCGATGGCGGTGGCAATAGAGTCGGCCGTGAGATTGTGAGAAACATCATTTACACCGATAAGGAGAAAAATCTTTTTGGGGTGACCGTCAACAACCGGCTCGATGCGATCCATGATACCCTCGACTATGTCACCGTTGATACCTCGGTTTTTGATGTTTGGCATATCAAATAATTCATGCCATTCACATCCGTGGGTGAGGCTGTTGCCAAGGAACACTATATCGTCGTTATTTATCGGCAGCACGTCAAATAGAGATGCACGCTGATAGTAGAGCTCGTTATATTTTTTAGGAGCGTTCTGACCAAATAAAGATAGAAAGCATGAAAGCATTATTGACAGCAGGATAGTTTTTTTCATTGTCATGGGTCTTAATACGACAGAAAAGGGGTTGGCCTTTCGGTGCCCCTTTTTCCGTTGTTATTTAAAATGATATTAATGTTCCTGACGATAAGCGTCAGTAGCTTTTTTCACAGAACCGTGCATGAGCAGAAGTCGTTTGGCTTCGTCATAGGGGAGTCCGAGTTCTTCCGATACCATACGGGTGCCACGGTCGACGAGCTTGGCATTTGAAAGCTGCATGTTGACCATCTTGTTACCTTTGACACGACCCATCTGAATCATTACCGATGTAGTGATCATGTTGCAGATCATCTTTTGGCCGGTACCCGATTTCATGCGTGAGCTACCGGTTACATATTCGGGACCAACGACCATCTCGATAGCGATGTCGGCTGCCTGAGAGATAGGAGCATCGGGGTTTGATGTGATTGCGGCTGTGAGGATTCCGTGCTCACGGCATGCATTGAGTGCACCGATTACGTAGGGGGTAGTACCTGAAGCTGCAATACCGATAACAGTGTCCTTGTCATTGATGTTGAAAGCCTCGAGATCGCGCCAGCCCTGATTTGTATCATCCTCGGCGTTTTCAACCGGGTTGCGGAGGGCTGTGTCACCACCGGCGATGAGACCGATTACCCACGATGGGTCCATACCGAATGTCGGGGGGATTTCAGAAGCGTCAAGAACACCGAGACGACCTGATGTACCGGCACCCATGTAAAATATACGTCCGCCACGTTTCATACGGGGAACAATCTCGGTAACGAGTTTTTCAATCTGGGGAATTGCTTTTTCGACAGCAAGAGCCACCTTTTTATCTTCGTTATTGATGTCGCGGAGGATTTCACCAACGCTTTTCTTCTCAAGGTCGTTGTAAAGCGACGGTTGTTCGCTGATTTTTACAAACATAGCTAATTGTTGTGATAGGGTTATTAATAAGCGGAGTGATACTGGATGAGTCCTTCCATCGGGCTTTTGATGATTGTTCCGATAGTGCAGTCGAGACTGTCGGCGGCTTCAGTCAGTACGTCGCGGTAGTAATAGGCGATAGAACCTACAAAGTTAATGGGCATCGTGCGGTACTGGTCATAGTTTGAGATGTTACGCACAAAAAATGACTTGAACGAGTTGAGAACAAGACGATGGATAGCCGGCTCTTCGATATTCTCGATAAGGAACGGCGTGAGTGAGGCAAGGAATCGGTTGGCCTGAGGCTCTTTGTATACACGACGGATGATTTTCATTCGGTCGAGATCATACTGTTTCAGGAATTTTTCTGAAAGGTCCTGAGGTATCTGATTTTTCAGTACATCACCAACAAGGAGTTTGCCAAGCACGGCACCACTACCTTCGTCACCAAGGATAAAGCCCAGAGGCGATACGTTGTCTACGATTTTCTCGCCGTCATAGTAACATGAGTTTGAACCTGTACCCATGATGCAGGCGATGCCGGGTTTGCGTCCACAAAGCGCGCGGGCGGCAGCCAGCAGGTCGGTATCGACTTCGATTACTTCCGCATTTATGTTCTTTGCAAGCGCACGACGCACGTTGCCACATACTTCATCACCAAGACATCCGGCTCCGTAATAGTGAATCTCATCGATTTTCACGGCATCGATCTGGGGCATGAGTTCGTCGGCTATACGAGCGGCCATCTCTTCTTCAGTGAGCATGATGGCATTCATGCCGGTTGTAAATACTTGTTTGACGATTTTTTTACCGTCAAGGAGACACCAGTCAATTTTGGTGCTTCCGCAGTCAGCTATTAATTTCATATTTTAATATATATTTTTTTCTTATAGAGTACGTAGCCTATACACCAGTTGAATACTACAAACAGAATTGCAAATATCAAAGAGGCCAATGTTGTGTTATTTTGGCACAAAGGTACTAAAAAGTCGGTATATATCGCGCCTTTTAGCGAAATCATTCCTGATTCTGTAGAGCCCGAGGGTACTTTAATGTAGCCTATAAGGATACTGAGAACAGCACCTAAAACATACATAAACAGCGGGTTGATACCAAACACCTCAAAGAATCGGCACCATTTTTTATAACCTTTGATGTCGATAATCCAGATTAGTAGTCCCAGAAAACTCGAAGCGAGTCCACATGTTGTAAGCACAAATGTGGGTGACCATATTTTTTTATTGATGGGTAATCCAAAGTCAAGCAGGAATCCGGCAAAAGTCAATATTGTACCGGCTATGAAAAGGTCCTGTATGCGTACATTGTTGTCTTTTGTACCCATGATGAGCATTCCCATCCAAAAACCGATGAGGACATGGGCAATCGACGGTATGGTGCTCAAAAGGCCTTCGGGGTCAAATTTCAGGTAAACACCACCGACAGTGTCGCCATACATATGGTCGGGGCCCAGTATCTTATGGTCGACAATAGAGATGACATTTGAGTCGGCAAACTCAAAACCATTGCCGGTCAAAAGGATAATGGAGTAGAGCACCAGTAATCCCACAATAAATATCGGGAGATATTTATGGCGTAGAGTGATAGCTATTATTGAGGCGATGCCATAGCAAATTGCCAGTCGGGGCATGACACCAAGGATTCGGATATGATCAAAATTGAGAGTGGCTTCAATAATTGATGCTCCCGAGGCAATTCCTCTCAAAAACAGACCGAGCCATGCGATGGCAAGACCTATTGCAAAAATGACAATCGTGCGGCGTATGATTTTGATGAATGTAGGCCACGAAAACGAGAAGTCAAATTTCCTGAGAGATATATAGGATGATACTCCCATTATGAACATGAAAAACGGGAACACGAGGTCGGTTGGGGTCAGACCGTGCCACTCGGCATGGCGAAGCGGGGCATAAATTGAGCCCCACGAACCCGGATTGTTGACCAGAATCATACCGGCGATAGTAATACCACGCAGTATATCAAGGGCCAACAGTCGGCCTGATTTTTTTTGTGCGGAGATTTGGGTCATATTGTAAGTTTGTGATTGATGATTGTTTATTGCTTAAATATGAGACTTTAGTCGCGTGTCGCTTCTTCGACCAGATAGACTATTGACTTGTAGGGAATGCCTGAATTGGTCGATAGACCTATTTCACATGTGCGGCTGTTTGAATATCCCTCGACCGCATGCTGTTCCTCGATTTGAGATCGGAGTTTGCGCAGTCCCCACCGGTTTAGTCCGGGGAGCATAAACCCTTTGTCTCCGGCAAAACCGCAGCAACCGACCTGAGACGGAACTACGACTTTTGCAGCACATCGCGACGCGAGGTCGATTATCTTGTCGCCGAGATTCATAAGTCGGGTCGAGCAGGTGATATGTACGGCTACACAACGGTCTACTTTTTTGAAATCGAGGAATTGGGCAAGATAGTCGGTGATAAATTCAGCCGGTTCAAAGAGCTTCATCGATTTGATGTGATCTCTCATGCGGTGGAGACAAGGGCTTTGGTCACATACGACCGGATAGCGTCCGTTCTCCGATGCTTTAAGCAATGCCTTTTCAAGTTGAGAGGTCTTGCCGTCGGCAATCTCGGGCATTCCTTTGCTCTCCCAAATCATGCCGCAGCAAAGCTCTTTCATGTTTTCGGGGAAGATTACTTCATATCCGGCACGGTTACAGAGTTTCACAAATGTGTCGACAAGATTGGCTGGTTTGCCCCCTTTTTCGTGAGAGGCACCCATCGTGCGATTTATACAGCTTGGGAAATATACAACCTTTTTGTCCTCGGGTTTGACATCGGTCTGTTTGATGCGGTGAGGATAGTAGGCGGCCGGGAGAGTGGAGGTCCACAGCGGTACACCGATGGCGTTTAGCGCGCGTCCTATTGAGTTGACGGCATTGTCACCGATAACAGCACGTGTGCCATAGGCAGCCGATAGCAACGGTCTCAGGGTAGCCTCGATACCTCCGATGTGTTTGGCGGCATATTTCCCGATACCTATTCCCATTGATCCGAGGTGTTCGGCTCGCAGATCATGAACAAGGTCGGCGGTGTTGATTTTCATAGGGCACGATGTAGAGCAAAGTCCGTCACCGGCACACGAGTCAACACCAAAATTATAGAATGATTTACGGAGCTTTTCGATTTTGGCCGGGTCAACACCGGTATTGACCATGTACTGAAGATGTCGTTCAACAACAATGCGCTGACGTGCCGACATTGTGTAGCCAGCCGATACACAATTGACTTCACAGAAACCACATTCGATACAGCGGTTCACATAGTCGTTGGTAAGCGGCATGTATTTTATATTCTTGATGAAGCATAGAGGGTCTTCATTGAAGATGACGCCGGGGTTGAGTATCGAATCGGGGTCAAACAACTTTTTGAGACGCACCATGATGTCCCAGGCTTTGTCACCCCATTCCTTTTTTACAAATGGAGCCATGTTGCGGCCTGTGCCATGTTCGGCTTTGAGCGAGCCGTCATACTTGTCGACAACGAGTGTCTCGACAGCTTCCATCAGGCGACGGTAACGGTCAATTTCTTCTTGAGTGTCAAACGACTGGGAAATAATGAAATGATAGTTGCCTTCGAGCACGTGACCATAGATACAAGCATCATCATAACCGCTGTCTTCAAGCAGCTTGATGAGATCAAGGGTGGCTTGTGGCAGGTCGTTGATGTGGAAGGCGATATCTTCGATAAGAACAGTAGTGCCGAGCGGGCGTGTGCCTCCAACACTCGGGAATATGCCAGAGCGTTTTTTCCAGTATTCCGAGTAAATGGCGGGGTTGTCGGTAAATTCGGCTTTTTTGAAAAGGTCAAATTTATTGACAACTTCAAGAATAGCCAAGATATTGCTGTCGAGTTCCTCTTTTGTATCGGCTTTTGTCTCGATGAGCAGGGCGGTGAGTCCGTCACCTGTTGTATCGTGGATTGATTCGAGCGATTTTTTATCAAAGAGTTCAGCACTGAACACCGGTCCCGATTTCATTGCTACAACAGCACGGCATGCTTCAGCCGGGTCTTTGAAGTAAAGAAGGGCGCTTGCCGAGTATTTGTAGAGATGCCCGGTATACATGGTGATTTCGCTGAGGAAGGCGAGCGTTCCCTCGCTACCGACCATACAGTGTGCTATTATCTCAAACGGGTCATCATACTCGATAAACGGACGGATATTGAGACCAGTAACGTTTTTAATAGAATATTTATGTTTTATTCTTTCAACGAGTTTAGAGTCAGCTTTGATTTCATCGCGAAGGGTTTCGATACCTTTGATGATGTCGGGACGGGTTGATGCAAACTGACGGCGCGATTCTTCGTCGCCGGTATCAAGGCATGTTCCGTCGGCGAGAATGATTTTTACCGACTTCATCACCTTGTCGCTGTTTGCATGTGTGCCACAGTTCATACCCGAGGCATTGTTGATGACAATACCACCAACCATTGCCGAGTTTTTTGACGCCGGGTCAGGTGAAAAAATACGTCCGTAGGGTTTAAGAATCTCGTTGACGCGGTTACCGACAATACCGGGCTGAAGGGTAATCGTCGATGCGTCGGGTGACACGGTGTAATCTTCCCAGTTTTTGCCGGCTATTACAAGAACAGAATCGCTGATAGCCTGGCCCGAAAGACTTGTTCCGGCCGCACGGAATGTGACCGGAATTTTCATCGACGACGCAACTTTAAGCAGTTGTTCCACCTCGCTCTCATTGGCCGAATTGACTACAACCTGAGGGGTGAGGTGATAAAAACCGGCATCGGCGCCCCAGGCTATGCGCCTGAGGTCGTCGGTAAAGATGTGTTTACGGTCGATAAACCGTGATATTATTTTGACAAAATCGTCGTAGCGACGTTGTGACATATGATTGATTTTGAGCTGGTGAGAGATGTGCTAAGCAACGCTTAGTCGTTGTAGAGGTGATATTTGGCTTTCTTGGCCTTGAACGAGTCGACATCTTTGTTCCAGTAATCCTTGATGTCGTCAACGTTGTAGTTCTCGGTGAAACGTTTGCGAATCTCCTTGCTTCCGACAACTTTGTCAAACATAGAGTAGCGCGATTTATCTCCGATCTCAAATGCGAGTTTTTCGGGATAGAGTTTGGCAAGCTCCTGCATGACATAGAAGTTGGTCAGCGATAGAGGGGCGGTTTCTTTGTCGGTAACATAAATCTCAACACCGGCAAGATTTTCATCTTTACCAACCGAATAGAACGGTTTGATGTGAATGGGACGGAACATGATGCCCGGGAGTTTGAGATCATTCATTGCCTTTGAAAATTTCTCGGCGTCAATCCAGTCGGCACAAACCAACTTGAAGGGCAGTGTGTAACCGACACCGATTGACATGCAATAGAGTTCACCGAGAATACCGGTCATTGGATAGTAAAGTGATGCTTCGGGATTGGGAATGTGGGGAGAGGGGAGTACCCAGGGCATACCTGTTTCTCTAAAATCCATGTTACGGGTCCAGCCTTCCATAGGCACGACGGTAAGGTCGACTTTTTTGCCGCTTTGAAGGAGCCCTTCTTCATTAAGGTAGTTGGCAAGCTCACCGGGAGTGAGACCATAGAGATAGGGGATGGGGAACTGACTTACAAATGAGTAGCAGGAATCCTCGACAAGATTACCCTCAACCTTGTTACCGCCGACGGGGTTGGGACGGTCGAGCACCATAAACTCTTTGCCGAGTTCGGCACAGGCATCCATAGCCAGTCCCATAGTCGAGATAAAAGTGAAAGAGCGGCATCCGTTGTCCTGGATGTCATAGATGAGTACATCCACATCCTTGAGCATTTCGGGACTCGGTTTTTGTGATTTACCGTAGATTGAGTACACCGGAACGCCGGTTGCGGGGTCAACCATGTTGTCAACATGGTCTCCGGCATGAACATCACCCCTGACGCCGTGTTCGGGCGAGTAAAGGGCCGTAAGAGTTACTCCGGGAGCCTCGTGAAGGATGTCGATTGTCGATTTGAGATTGTTGTCTACACCCGAGGGGTTGGTGATGAGACCTACACGTTTGCCCTGAAGTTGTGCAAATCCGTTATCACGGAGAACTTCAACCCCGGGTTTAACTTGAGAAGTACCGGCAAGCGCCATCAAAATCATAGCTGCCGAGATTATATATTTTTTCATTTTACTTAGGTCGTGGGATTAGTTATTTAAGACCGTAGGTCGGGTCGATTTTACGGTCGGCAAAATAGGTGACGATGAGAGTGGCGATGCAGCAGATGATTACCATCCAGAAGAACATAGCATAGCCGAGTGCTTCCTGAAGGAATCCGGCTACCATTCCGGGGAGCATCATACTCATTGCCATGAAAGCTGTGCAGATGGCATAGTGTGAAGTCGTGAACGGACCTTCGGAGAAGTACATCATGTAAAGCATATAGGCCGTGAAACCAAATCCATAGCCAAATTGCTCGATGGCAACAGCGATGCTGATGTTGACAAGGCTCTCGGGTTGACATTCGGCAAGGTAGCAGAAAGTCAAGCAGGGGAGTGTCATGCACGCTGCCATTATCCAAAGTGATTTTTTTAGACCGACTTTTGAAGCGAACACACCACCGAGAATACCACCGACTGTGAGGAAGAATACACCGATTGTACCATAAACGATACCTACATTCTCGGTAGAGAGTCCAAGGCCTCCGAGTTCACGCGAAGCAACAAGGAAGGGAGTACACATTTTGATAAGGAATGCCTCGGGAAGACGGAAAAGGAGCATGAACGCAATAGCGAGCCAAAGACCTTTTTTCTTGAAAAAAGTCACAAACGAGTTGGCAAATTCCTTGAAGATAGCACCGGCGCCGCCTTGTGAATCTTTGGCGATGTTGGGACGGTCGTTGGCCGGACGGGGAACAATAAATGTGTGATAAATTGTTACAAGAGTGAAGATTGCGGCGGTAACACCAAGGGTGATTCTCCATGAAAGGGGAATGTTCCCGGCTTCGATACCAAACGATTCAAGACCGTGGCTTTCGAGATAACCGGCAATGTAGACAAGAACACCCTGACCGAAAATTGATGACAGACGGTAGAATGTTGAACGAATTCCGACATAGGCAGCCTGGTCTTTGGTCGAGAGGGCAAGCATGTAGAAGCCGTCCGATGCTATGTCGTTGGTGGCCGATGCAAAGGCCGTGATTACAAAGAGGATAAGTGTTATTGTAAAGATGCTGATTGGAGTGGTGCCGGTAGCTATTTCCTGGGCCGAAGGAATGGGAACTGTAAGGGTTAGAAGTACAAATGCGATTGACATGATGGCCTGCATAGTGATAATCCACCAGCGTTTTGTCTTGATAATGTCGACAAACGGGCTCCAGAACGGCTTTATCATCCAGGGAAGATAAAGCAGCGACGTAAAGAGCGCCATCTGTCCGTTGGGCACGCCCATCTTGGCAAGCATAAGTACCGAGATGTTGTTGACGATGAAATAAGGGATACCTTCAGCAAAGTAGAGTGTCGGTACCCATGCCCACGGCGATAGTTTTTTTGTGTTGGTTTGACTCATTGTAATGGAAATGTGTTGTTGATTGGTGTGGGTGGGTTAGTAGTAGGTCTTTATTTCAGCTCCTATAAAGTAGTGGAGCAGTATGCATCGGTAGGTATAGTTGAGATCGCCCATGACTGCCGCGCCTATTTGGCAAAGGCCTACGCCGTGACCCCAACCGGCTCCGTGAAGGGTAAAACGAGTGGGGAGGCTGTCGCTGTCATCCTGTTGCTTTTCAACAACAAATGCCGAGCTGTAAAGATGGCTCTTTGACAGCGTGCGTCTAATCTCAAGCTCTTTACCAATGATTTTTGTCATTTTTGTACCTACGATTTTAAGGCGGCAAATTCGTCCCGATGTTCCGCGGGTGAGGGGGATCAGGTCGATGAGCTCTCCAAAATCGAGTCCTGAGCGTTCCTTGATGAGAGCCGACAGTTCTTTGCTGTCATATTCGACTTTCCAGCGATAAAAATCGGTCGTCTCCTGATCATAGTTGTTCAGTACTTGTGAGAGGATTCGCTTGTCATTGGTACCGCAGAAAGCGGCTGGACGGCCCAAAATCCATTCGCGGGCATTTTCTTCGATGGTGAGGTCGGGAAAGTCGTGCTCAGCCACGGCATCGCGTTGAGGTGCGAGATAAGAGTGGTGAACCGGTTCCCAGCAGTTCTCAAATACTTCAAATACTCCGCCACAGCATTTTGAGAATCGGGCGTCACAGATGTGACCGTCACCCCAAAGAACTTCTCCGCGAGTCGCTTCGACGGCTTGGTCGACTTTGGGTGTTGTCTGTCGGGTGATGCCTTGATAGCGCTGGCAGTGATCGTCGGCACATACATCAAAATTGACATGGTCCTCGCGATCATACCATTTCACTATTTCATCATCGGTCACAGTGCATGCCGAGTAGGTTTGGCCCGAATCGGTTATCTGTTTGTTTTTCTCGATTTGGGAGAGGAGCCAGCTTCGCGAGATTACAGCATGTGCTTTGAGTAGCTCGAGCGAAGCTGTCGCGCTCATTTCTGACGAAATTACACTCTTGAGGTAATCTTCCACGCCGATGACGTTGATGGCTGTAAGCCGGCCGTTTTCGACAATTACGTCAAGCTGACCCGCAAATGTTTGGTCTTCAAGTCGCTCCCAGTGAAAATTCACGCCGATAGTTACGTTTTTGAGTGTGAAATGACAGTTTTCACAACTGTCATCAGGGATGAATGAAAGACGTTCATACGAGTCTTCGTTCCAAATGATTTTACCGTCCTTGACAATGGCGGTTTGGGTGCCTTCAATTTTG
>JAIDNJ010000258.1 GCA_029063895.1 Muribaculaceae bacterium
TCACCAATCAGCTCACCGACGATGAGGCGCGACAGCTCAATCAATGGATTGATTCAAAGCGTCGCCGCGACATCGCCGGCATGATTGCCGACCCCGACGAGCTGACACGCGAATACCGTTTCCGCCGCATGATTGACCCGGCACGCGCCGAGGCCGACATGAAACGGCGCATCGCCCTCGTTGAGGCTCCCCGCCGTCGTCGCCGTTATGCCGTGGCTGCCTCGGTAGCCGCCCTGCTCGGACTGGGCGTATGGATGCTGGTTCAGAACAAGACTCTCGCACCTGACCTCTCGGAGGCCGAGACTATCGCCGCCGTCGAGCCGGCCGCCCAAATTAAACCGGGCGAGGTCAAGGCGCTCATCCGCAACACCGACGGAAGCGTCGTCACCCTCACCGATGCCGACTCGGTGGTCTCGCGACTGGTATCGTTCAGCGATGTAGCCCACGCCAACATTCTCCCGGCAGCCGAGAAACAACTCGTGCTTGAAGTGCCCCGCGGCGGCGAGTTCAAAATCATACTCGAAGACTCGACTGAAGTTTGGCTCAACTCCGAGTCATCGCTAAATTATCCCGAAAAATTTGGAGAGAAAGAGCGCGTTGTCGAGGTAACAGGCGAGGCCTATTTCTCGGTGCACAAGGACGCCTCACGACCGTTCTATGTGATTGTCGGCGAGCAAAAGATTCGTGTGTACGGCACCACATTTAACGTCCGCGACTATGCCGACGACAATCTCGCCTACACCACCCTTGAGACCGGCTCGATTGCCCTGTCGCGCCTCGACGGTCAGGGCGGTGAAATATACCTCAAACCCGATCATCAGGCCGTTTTCAACAAAGTCGAATCGGAGCTGACGATGCAGGTTGTCGATGCGAGCCGCATCTCGTCGTGGCGTCACGGACGATTTGTTTTTGAGGGGCATACGCTGCTCAACATCATGCGCGATCTGGCTCGATGGTACAATTTCGAGTTTGAGTTTGCCGACCCCGCGATAGGCGACATCCGTTTCTATGGCAACATACCCCGATATGCCGACTTTGTCACCGCCATCACCATTCTCGAGAACTGCGGCGACATCAGCTTCAACATCGAGGGATCCAAAGTGACCGTGTCACAAACACCCTAACACTCGCAAGTACTTTTTAACGATATATCAGTGAAAAACCGGTACTCCTCTAATAATTATTAATCACTAACCAATCATCTTTTAAATTAATTAATGAAACGACCAATTCTTCTCATTCTGCTCGTGCTGCTTTTGCCTGTCACATTGTTGGCAAAAGACTACACCGCGACATTCAACCGGAGCGATGCCCGGGCCACGTTGCAAATCATAACCAAAGCGACCGGATATGATTTTGTCTATAAACAGGACCTCATCGATGGCATCACCGAGACCGTTGACGGAACGTATAAAAACGTGTCAATCAACGAGCTGCTTGACAATACCATTTTGTCTCAGCTTGGGCTGAGCTACAAGATTGTCGACAAATCGATTTCGCTCAAAAAAGCAACGACCGAGGAGCTTTCACGCACCATCCACGGTGTCGTCATCGATGAAGAGGGCGAGCCCCTCCCCGGCGCATCGGTGCTTGTAAAAGGCACCACCAACGGCGTGTCGACCAACATCGACGGTGAGTTTGAGATCAAAATCGACGGCAAGAACCCCGTGCTGCAGGTAAGCTACGTCGGTATGCACGCTACCGATTACCGCCTCACTGCTGCCAATACCTCAAAACCGTTGCGCATTACCCTTAAAGCCAATGCGGCCATTATGGACGAGGTTGTAGTGACCGGTTATCAGAATATCAAGCGCGAGAATGCGACAGGTGCTTTCCAGCAAATTTCGTCGGCCGATCTTAATACGCGCTCTGTATCAAATCTCACCTCAAATCTTGAAGGCAAAGTGGCCGGTATGGTGGTTTATAATGACGAGATTCAAATACGTGGTACCGGAACACTTAAAGCATCAACATCACCACTTGTGGTTGTTGACGGCCTTCCTATCAACGGTTCTCTTTCAGACATCAATCCCTATGAAATAGACAAGATAACCGTTCTTAAAGATGCTGCCGCCGCTGCAATCTATGGAGCTCGCGCATCAAACGGCGTTATTGTAGTGACAACCAAACGCGGTGTTTCTGACAAGTTGTCTGTAGAGTTCAACGCTGATTTTTCGGTCTTTGAACGCCGCAATTATGAAGACCTTGGGTATTGTACAGCCGCCGAACTCATAGAACTTGAACAATATAATTTTGATTGGATTAAAAATCGTCCCGATGATTTTTCTTCAGTGGAAAGCAGTTACGGACGTTATAAAGGAACTTGGAATCCGCTTAACCGAATGATGATGGAACATCATTACGGCAATGTTAGCGATGCCGACTATAACCGTCAGCTTGCCGAATGGCGCAATAATGACTATATTGGTGATTGGTCCGACTTTATGGAACATAACCGTTTTGAGCAACGATATAATTTAGCTATCCGCACCCGCAGCAAAGTTCTGAATAATAACCTTGTAGTGAACTGGACCGGGGATAATACCTCTCTTGTAAACAGCTATGACAACAAACTGTCTCTCCGATATCTCGGTGATCTCAACCTTACGAAATGGTTTACAGCCTCGGCCGGCTTGCAGATTGACAATCTCCGTCAAAAAGGCCGTTATTCCGATTATGATGATACCGATTATGATAGTTTTCCCCGTTATCTTTCATTTTACAATGCCGACGGTACACCTGCCAGTCTCCAGAACCGAGTAGACCTTAATGAACCGTCGTTGTCCAATCCCAATCTCGGATTAAAGGACGAAAGTTTTGTCCCTGTTGACGAAATGCTTCTCAATACGACAAAATATCGCGAAACCTACACCCGCGCATTTGTTCATCTCAATTTCTTTCCTGTTCCCGAGCTGAAACTTTCAGGAATGTTCCAGTATGAAGACATCACATCAAAACGTGAGGACCTTCAAGACGGTGAATCGTATGTGCGTCGCCACTGGTACAATCTTTTCACTTCAGGCGGCAAACACTATATGCCTGAAGGCGGGCTTATGCACGAAACAAATGCCGAGGCCAATTATTACACATTCCGAACCCAGGCTTCCTATAACAAAACATTTGTTGACCGTCACGAAATAAGCGCGATTGCCGGTTATGAGTATCGCAAGACCCGTAGCCGTAATTCATCTTTTGAAATGTACGGTTATGATGAAAAGACTTTGACCAACGGTAACGGCTCGATGAATTTTTATGACATGACAAAGCTCAAATCGACCGACCTCGGTTCAAACTACAATAGTAATGTATATTTCTATACTACCGACCTTGCTACGTTTACTGATACCGAACATAAGTATATTTCTTACTATGCAACATTAAACTATACATTTGATCATCGTTACAGTGTATCGGGAAGCTACCGTATAGACCAATCGGACCTTTTTGGTGCTGACAAGAAGTTTACACGTCGTCCGCTGTGGTCGGCCGGTGCAAGCTGGAACGCACAGAATGAAGCATTCTTAAGAGATCATACATGGATTGACATGTTAAAACCGCGCATCAGCTACGGTGTAACAGGTAATATTAATTCCAACTATTCATCCTACATGACGGCACGCATATATAACCATTCAGATACGGGTGATAAATATGCAAAGATTAATACTCCCCCCAATGATCAGTTGCGATGGGAACAGACAAAAACCTTTGATGTAGGTATAGATTTCGGTTTCTTTGGCTACCGTCTTAACGGTTCGTTTGACTATTATGACAAACGAGGTTCTGACGTTTTAAGTCAGGTTGATACAGACCCGACAACAGGATGGTCAAGCGTCAACATGAACAACGCATGTACCCGAAACCGAGGCTTTGAAATTCAACTCAATGGTGAAATTCTTCATGCTTCGCGCCCCTCTCAGGTTGGATTGCGTGCTGAATTTGCGCTTGCATACAATAACAATAAAGTAACGTCGATAAATCATACGGCGACATCGGGTTATCAGGCTTTAAAGTCGACCGATTATAAACAGGACTATCCTATTAATTCCCTCTATTCGTTTGTATATGACGGAGTACGATATGATGATAACGGTTATCAGCAGATTTATTGGCTTAAAGCTGACGGTACCGCTCAATCAGCAGGCTTGACATCAAAGACATTTGAACCAGGAGATGTCGTTTTCAGTGGCTCACTTGACCCGAAATGGTCGGGCTCATTTACACCAACGGTCTCATGGCAACGTTTCTCGCTAAGTGCCATGACTGCATTTTATCTCGGGCATAAATTTCGCCCAAACTTTGAAAAATGGCACTTCAGCACATCATACACTTATGGCCGCTCGGCTCCAAAAGTTTATCTCGACTATTGGCGTGCAACACCTGAGGAACGACAGAATATCATCGGTAACGGTCAGGTGATGAACAACACGGAAATGTATTGGGAAGATCCATATTATAGCGACCAAAATATTGATAAGGCCGATTATCTTAAGTTGCGAAATATTGTGCTTACTTATAATTTTGCCGAAAAAGTGTGCCGCAAAATAGGTCTTAGCTCACTTCGTCTCCGAGCTCAGATGAATAATGTTGCCACATGGGTAGCCAATAAGGAGGGAATTGATCCGGAACGTGTTGACGCCCTTACAGGTAAATGGAATTTTGGAACTCCTCGTAGCTATACATTCAGTATCAATGCCAATTTCTAAAATATAAACATGAATATGACAATGAAAAAAACAATATATGGTAGCCTTTTGGCTATGGCAACTATTCTAATGAATTCCTGCGATATTGAAATGGTGCCCAAGGGACAGACTACTCTTGAAAGCGGAAAAGAATTGGAATATCTGTTGAATTATCTTGAGGTAAAAGATGATCCCGGTACTGACCTTTCGGTTATTGTAAACGAGAGTTACGGGCAGGAATTTACCACAGTAAAACAACTTATCAGTAACACGAACACTTTGATTTCGGCCTATCTGAGCTACAACGAAAAGGTTGACCGCCCTAATCTTGCCTCAAAGGACAATCGTTATACATCAATTTACAGTGCAATAAACACGCTCAACGTTGCTCTTGGCAAAATTGACGGAACCGATGCTGACCAGCAGATGAGAGCAAGAGTGAAAGCCGAGGCTCATATCAAACGCGCATGGCTTCATTTCCTTGCCGCCAATATTTATGCCGCTCAGTATGATCCTTCAACCGCGGCATCTAAAGGAGGAATTGCTTATGTAACAGATTATATTATGGACCAAAAAGAGCAACTTCCGCTTGACAAGGTTTATGAACTGATACTTGAAGACCTTGACGATGAGTATATCAATGCTCTCCCTGATAAAGCTAAATCGGTTGTCAGATGTTCAAAAGCCACAGGTAATGCAATAAAAGCAAGAGTGCTCATGCAGATGAAACGCTACAACGAGGCTTTGTCCTACGCCGAGAAATCACTATCGCAGTATTGCGTTCTTGAAGATCGATTGCCAATGATTGAATCCGGCTCATGGCTGTTGCTGTCAACATCAGAAAATAATCTTTTGTATGTTTCGAGCTACAGTTGCAGCTGGTGGATACCATTCTGCGATAATCTTTCGCTTGAAGCAATTGCACTTTTTGAAGACGGAGATTTGACACTCGAATATGGCGATGACGGTTATGGTGGCGACCTATGGAGTGAATTTTACGGAGAATCGAGCACGGGCATTAAAGGAGCACGCAGTTTCATAGGCTATGATACATATAAAAACCCGTGGGGTCTTACCGTTGAAAGTGTTAAATATATTGCAGCTGAATGTCTTATCCGTTCCGGTCAGATTGAAAAAGGTCTTACTCATGTGAACGATGTTCGTAAACTTCGCATCCATCCTGACAATTATCAAGATTTCTCTGCTTCGACTGAAAAAGAGGCGATGGAAAAACTACAGCAAGCTAAGTTTATTGAATTTTTGATGACATTTGAAAACTTCTTTGACCGTAAGCGATGGAATACCGAGGATAATTACAAGAAAACCATTGTCAGGGATATGCCCGAAGTGGGGACATATAGTATATCTCCTGATAGTCCGCTGTGGATTCTCCCTATTCCATTGGCCGTAATGAATAATAATCCCTCATTCAAGCAAAATATTTAAGTCTATGTTAAGAAAGTATCTGACAATATTTGCTCTTATCCTTGGCTCACTATGGGGAATTGAAGCTCAAAAGAAGAAGATCGAGTATGTGAACAATGAGGCAGAGCGTCTTCAAATCACATCAGACCGTCTCGGTCAGCCCAAATATGTAGGTGAAGATGAGCGTATAGCACGAGTATTTGAAAAATACGACAAACTGTTTGATCTTTATCAATTTGTTACATTTGATGAAAGTGCCGATACAGTTCCTATGGCCGATAGATATGATCTTTTATACAAAAACCGTGACGAGATGAGCAAAGAAATCGCATCTTTGGATTCACCCGAAATGCGGGATTTTCTCACGACTCTTACAAACGATGCATGTCTCAATTTGCAAATAAGACTTGAAAAGGATTCGTTGAAACAGGATAAACTCTATGACCGAATCGACCAGAATTCATGGATTGGAGTATTTAATTACCTGCCTCAATGGAAACTTGAAAGGACTTTGCCGAGAGCTGACTATGACGGGGATATTGTCCCGTTTGGTTTGGCATTCATTGATTCGATACGGACCAACGTAACCGACCCCGTAGTTCGTGATGCGTTGCTTGCAAAGTGTGCGATGTATGTTCTTGATTGGGGCAAAACCGATGATGTGGATTCGTTCTGGAAACCGTTTAAAGAGTTTGCCGGAGCCGAAAACCCTGTGACCAAGCGTTATGAATCAAAGGTAAAGGCGATTAAACGGACTCGTGGCGGGATGCCTGCGGTCAATGTTGAATTTACCGACCGGGACGGTCGCAAAGTGAAATTGAGCGACCTCTACGGTAAGGTGCTCTATATCGACATTTGGGCTACATGGTGCGGTCCGTGCCGCAAGGAAATTCCCTATGTCGAGAAACATGTTGAGCACTACAAAGACAATGACAAGGTAAGATTTGTGAGCATATCGTTTGATGATAACCACCAGGCGTGGAAGCGGCTGATTGAAAAAGATAAACCTCAGTGGGAACAATATGTTACCACACCGCGCCAACATGATGCCATCTCAAAAGCCTACGGTATTTCAGGCATACCTCGTTTCATAATAATCAATGCTGACGGGACGTTATATGATGCAAATGCCATGCGTCCGTCCGACCCCGAATTCATAACAAAGTTAGATGAAATAATAAGATTTCAAAAGAAATGACCTTTATCAATTATCATTGTTTCATATATTAAGGACATAATTAAGTGGGTATTAATTCAAGTTTTCTACCTACCTCCAAAAGTCTACTGATTAGTAGAGTATAATGACTGCAAAGAAGTGACTTCATGGTAAGTAACTAAATTTGGTATTATTGTTAAGAAAAAGCGGGAGTGTCTGAGCAGATGCTCCCGCTTGCTGTATCTCGACATTTCTGTCCGGTTAAAATAAATCATTTCGGTCTCAAATCGCTGATTTAAAAACGGTTTGAGGCTGAATTTTTACTCCGAGGAATTGTGTGAATACTTCTAAAATGTAAAAATTAAGTATCGGAATGATTCTCACCGACTGAAATATCCTCCTGTCTTTTTAAAGCCTCGATATTCTATAACATTGAGCTCTGTTAAGTGTTTCAATGCTCTTTTTATGGTTATAATACTCCTGCCAAATTCATTAGCCAAAGCAACCGCACTGATACCCGGCGAAGCAACGATACGTTTATATACCGATTTTTCAGTATCATTTATCATGCCATTTATCGTGCCACTCTTGTGACCCGATAAATTCAGACAACTAAAAGAATTTTTACTGCCACAGTTTCTCATCTTGCCAGTCACTTGGGAAACCCATAGCTGATACATCTACATTGGGATATTTACCAAGTAAAGACTTGAAACGAGCAGCAAACGTGTTCTGAGGATTGACCGCCTGAAGAAAATACAGCAGAATTGACATAATATAGTACACACGCTTTGTATCAGCCGGAATATCTATAAATGGCAGATGAGTCCTACGAGGAACAAGTGCGTTTATACTTAACCTACGGTTCCATAACCTGCTGTGATGGGCGCATATATTGCGTACATAAACTATTGAGTGGAGCCACGACTCCATAATCGTGTCAGTAAGACCATAAAATCTCGCAACTTTTCTACGCGCATGACCGGCTTTAAGCCAGCGGTACATCATTGACAATGTACCGAATGAACTTACTTCAAATGTCATCCAGCTTGGCGGAAAGACATTTGAATACCTGCGTTGAAAATCAACGATTGCATCATCATCACTTCGGTGCAATTCTGCCTCCAGACTTGATAATAATCCCGCATGACGATTGGCATCCCTGAAATTTGAAGCGTCTTCAAACCAGTATATACCAGACTCATCTCCCATTATCAAAGACAGCTGTGTCCTGATGGAAATTTCAATTTTCTCCATCTCGGAGCAAATCATCTTCCTGAGTTCAGAGTCAAATTTATAGAGGTTATAGGCATCCTCAAAACTTGCGCCGGGTTTGAAAGTTCGAGAACCCGATACCCGGAACGGAGTAAGATAACTCTTCATTCTGAAAAGACTAATGTTTTCAAGAATGTGTTGCGCTCTGTTTTCATCAGTAAAAACCAGACCTTCGGATTTCAGAAGTCTTATCTGGTCTGCAACTGAGATTTGCGGTTGATTATAGCGTGGCAATGTCATAAAAAAGAAAAACTTACCCTGAGCGCGCTGTTCTTACGGGAAGCGGGGTAAGTATGTTGCTGCAAATTTACCATTCTTTTTTGAAATAACAAAATTCTCATCAAGGATTGCGTATTTTTTAGGTGTTTTAATCGGTTTTTCACTGCGAAAATTCCGAGAGGCGTGGCGGCTCGTATTTTCGTCGGCTTTGCCGTCAAAAGGGTGACGGTGAGCCGTAGTTCACTGACACCATTCGACCTCAATCCGATTGCTAGAACGGGCTGAACACCGACTTCCTCAACGCCCTGTGAGGATGCGACAGAGATGTCGTCTCACCGGACTCTAATCGTCAGGCCGTGTTCTTCACGCCCGTTCTTGGTTTGGATTTGAGCCGCCACGCCACTCTGCGTTTAGTCACGCCCCACGGGAGCAAGTCCTCGACTTGTCGCTTCGCTTGCGAAGAACGTGATTTCATGCGATCATTCCGCAGGCTACATGTACGCCTGCAATCACATACTTGCTGTGTCCGGGGGTAGCATAAAAGATTTTTACTGATTATCATTTTCGTATGTCTGCCGTCCAGTGTCACCCTACGGGCTGCGCCGGGCTCTACTTTCATGGCGGTTATAAGCGGAGTTCAAAGTGTGTTCGCTCGTAGCGATGAACGTGCCGTAAAGGGATATTCTTTCTCGGCAATGCTCGAAAGCGATTGTGTCGATGACTTTGCCTTTCGGCTGAAAAAATCTCCAGACTTCCTGATAGTCATCTCGTATTTTTTAAGCCGTGAGGCGAACATACCTCTGATTCCGTCACGCTGTGGTTTCATCGAGCGGACAAACTAAAAAAGATTTTAAAGATGATGGAATAGTTCTCGCAACAATGGTCGGTCTGCGCCTGTGGGCGATAGTGGAGCCGATAATCCGAGGTGTGTGTTGGGTAAAATCAATCATCACCGCAGTTACGATAATTCTTTGGCTTTTCCACACATCACTCATACCCTGATTTCAGCGATTTTCACAGTTTTAGCAACATGAAAAAAGACGCTGAGAATCAAATGTTCTCAACGTCTTTCCGTTTTTCCTGTGACCTCGGAGGGGCTCGAACCCTCGACCCACTGATTAAGAGTCAGTTGCTCTACCAACTGAGCTACGAAGTCAATATGTCTTTTTGCTAATGCGGTGCAAATTTAGACATAATTTTTGAATCGGCAAAATTTTTTGGACTCGTGTAGCTCTTTTTTAGCAGTTTCTGATTGTTTTGTGGTTTTTTTGAGGTTGTTTTGGGGGATTTCAGAGACCGAGAGCGGCCTGAAGACGTACATAGGCTGTCGAGGTGGCGCATTGACTCTCGACGTGAAGCTTTTGGATGTCTTCGTAGTTGCGGCGCACTTCAAGTAACTCTACAAGACTCACGTCACCGTGGCTGTAGGCATCGAGGTAGCTGTTGTAAATCTTCTCCGACTCGACGAGTGTGGTCGAATCGAGAGATTGAAGCTGGTCAAGTGACGTGCGGAAACCGCGGAGCGATGAAAGGACGTCGCTTTCTATCTCGATGCGAGCCTGAGCATATTGCTGTTCGGCCTGTTGTTTACGGAATCGGGCGGCATTGACCGCGCCCTTGTTGTGGTTTGAAAATTTCAGCGGTATAGTCACCCCGATTGTCATGCCTGAAAATTTTGGGGCGGGTGCGAGTTCGTTGCGCACCTCGGTATTGTAGTTATAGCCGAGTGCTACTTCAAACTCGAGGTTGCGTTCACGACCGGCAACGGTGAGAGCCTTGGCTGCTACATCGACATTTTTAAGAGCGGCGCGCAGGTCGGCGCGACGGTCAAGGGCCGACTCGATGAGGGTGGCGTCATCGACTTCGGGCAAAACCATAGGCAAGGCGTCGCTTACAGGTTCAAATTGGTCGGCGAGACTCGGATTACCCATCAGCACGGCCAGATTGAGCATAGCGTCGTTGTAGTCGGCCAGCGCCTGGCGTGCATCGGCACGGGCAAGGCGAGCCTCGATGCGGGTTGACATAGCGTCGACTTCTCGTATCTCGCCGATAGCCAGACCGAGTGAGTCGCCGCGTGCTATGCGGTCCATGCTGTCGCTGAAGCTGAGGGCGAGCTGATAAAGACGCAGAGCTTTGACCGCCTCAAAATAGGCTGCCGACGCTTCATATTTGAGGTTGCGCACATAGTCGTCAAAGAGAGCGCGCTCAAGTTGTGCTTCCGATTTGGCGAGGTCAATGGCTGCGCCACGGCGCCCGGGTGTGAAGGTGTAGCCGAGTTCAACCGACACACCTTGACCCATCTGCATGCGGTGGTCGTCGTTGTTGGCATACTCTACCCCGAGGCTCGGGTCGTTAAAAATGTGGGAGGCGCGTACCTCTGCTTCGGCAACCGAGAGATTGAGTTTCTCGGCGGCAAGGGCTATGTTGCCGTCCATCACAGCGGTGAGACAGCTGTCAATTGTAAGCGGCGTGGCCGGACGGGCGCCGGCGGCTGTAAATACAGCGGCTATCAGTAGAAATATATATCGTTTCATCATTTGTTTTTTGAGAGATAACGGCGTTCGACGGCATAGTAGACCACAGGCAGGACAAACAGGGTCACTATTGTGGCAAAAAGAAGACCGTAGACTATCACGGTTGCGAGCGGTCGCTGCACGTCACTACCGATGTTGGTCGACAACGACGCAGGCAGGAGACCGAGCACGGCAACCGATGCGGTCATCAGGATGGGGCGGAAACGGTGACGCGCACCCTCGACGATGGTCGCCGACAGGTTGTCGTCGCCACGTTTTTTCCTGAGATTGTTGATGTGGCTGAGCATGATGACTCCGTTCTGGATTGCCACGCCAAAGAGGGCTATGAAGCCGACGGCCGACGACACGTTGAGTGTCATGCCCCTGACGTTGAGCGCCAGCATACCGCCAAAGAGGGCGAGAGGGATTACCATGAGCAGGGTGAGCGCCATGCGTATCTTGCCAAGGGCGATGATAAGCAATATGAGCATCACGGCAAGCGCGAGCGGCACGACTATTGCAAGTCGTGAATAGGCGCGCGACTGGTTTTCAAACTGACCACCCCACTCAAGTTTGATGTTCTCGCGGTCAAAGTCGATGTCGTTGTCAAGTATTTTGTTGGCCTGGGCCAGGAATGTCGAGAGGTCGGTACCACGCAGGTTGACGCGGACGGTGAGATGACGGCGGTTCATTTCACGGGTGATGGTCGATGCACCGGTGGTGAGTTTGATGTCGGCTACCTGAGAGAGCGGAATCATGCTGCCATCGGGCGATGTCAGTCGCAGGCTTCCGATTTTCTCGGGTGAGTTACGATAGTTTTCGTTGTAACGGCAAATGACGTCATAGCTCTTGCTACCGATAAAAATCTGGCTGACGGCCTTACCGCCGATTGCAAGCTCGATGAGGTCGGTTACATCAGAAACGTTGAGGCCGTAGCGGGCAATCTTGTCACGGTCGACAATAATCTGTAGCTGGGGCAGGGGCGGTTCCTGATCGACTGCGACGTCGGCTGCGCCGGGGATTGCCGCGAGTACCGACTCGATACGCTCGGCAAGATGACGGGTCGAGTCAAGGTCTTCCCCATAGATTTTCAAGGCGAGGTCACTATGAGCACCTGCAACCTGGTCCATTACCATGTCGATGATAGGTTGAGAGAAGCCGACGGTGATGCCGGGGATATTTTTAAGTTCCTCGTCCATCGCCTCGATGAGTTCCTCTTTTGTTCGCCCAGATTTCCACGTGTCATAAGGCTTCAGGCCTATTCCACACTCGACGTGGCTCAACGAGAATGCCTCAGCACCCTCGTCGTCACGACCCACCTGAGTCATCACGTAGCTTACTTCGTCAAATTTTGAGAGACGTTGACGCAACTCGTCGCCCATCTCGGTCGATCGCTCGATAGAGATGCCCGGAGGGAGCTGTACCTGAATCCACACCGAACCCTCGTCGAGCGGCGGCAAGAAGTCTTTACCGACGGTAATGGTCAGCACGGCCGCCCCGGCTACGATGATGCTTAAAGGAAGTATAAGGCGTTTGGGACGGGACATCAGGCTATTGACGGCTGTAGTGTAACGGTCGGTGAGACGTTCGAGCCATTGATTTTTTCTGATTTTGCGAGGGCGTCGGTAAGCCAGATAGGCGAGGCCAGGAATAAGCAGCAACGCCACGGCAAGTGCTCCGGCAAGTGCATAACCCACGGTATAGGCCATCGGGGTGAACATCTTTCGTTCAATATGTTCAAACGCGAAGAGCGGCATATAGGCCACGATGATGATGAGAGTCGAGAAGAAGATTGGTTTGGCGACATCGACAGTGCGGCTTATGATGTTTTCCTCTTCAAGAGTGGCCTCGGGGTCGCTCTCGCGTTTCTTGAGGATTGTCTCCATCATCACGATAGCGCCGTCTACAAGTATACCGAAGTCAATCGCGCCGAGCGACAGCAGGTTGGCCGGGATGTCGGTGAGCTTCATGAGGATAAACGCTATAAGCAGCGACAGCGGCACGGTCACCGCCACAAGAATGGCTCCCTGCCAGCTTCCGAGATAAACGATCAGCACTATGAGCACGAGGGCCATGCCTTCGAGCAGCGTGTGGCTGACGGTGTGAAGTGTTGTGTCGACAAGGTGTGTGCGGTCCATGAACGGCTCGATTTTAACCCCGTCGGGCAATATGTTGTTGTTTAGGTCGGCTACGGCTTCCTTGACACCCACGAGAACCTCCGACGGATTTTCGCCTCGGAGCATCTGCACGATGCCCTCGACACAGTCGGGGCGGTCAGTGTGGTCTTCACCTGTGAATCCAAACACGCCTTTTCGTTCAAGATTGCCATAGCGCACACGGCCCACGTCGCTGAGGAAAACGGGCACGCCGTTCTCGGTTTTTACAACGATCTTGCCAAGGTCATCGAGGTCGTGGATGAGACCTATACCGCGAATCACATAACTTAAATCGCCGTGGGAGAGCATTGAACCGCCGGCCGAAGAGTTGTTTGATTCAATTTTTTCGCTGATATCACCGAGTGACAGTCCGTATTGTTCCATCTTGACAGGGTCAAGCTCGATTTGATACTGGGTGGTGATACCGCCATAGTTGCTGACATCGGCCACCCCGGGCACCTGTTTGAGTCGAGGAATTATCACCCATTTGTGAAGGTCGGTGATTTGTCGCAGGTCGTTGGAGCCGGTGATGATGTAGCGGTAAATCTCGCCGGTCGGTGACGTGAGGGGATTGAGCTCGGGCACAGCGTCATAGGGGAGTTCAAGCTCAGACAACCGAGCCTGTATAAGCTGGCGTGCCCAATAGTCGTCGACACCGTCGTCAAAGACCACGATGACTGTCGAGAGTCCAAATGTATTTTTGCTTCTCATCACCTTCATCGAGGGAATGCCGTTGACGGCTCTCTCGACCGGGATAGTGATCTGTTGCTCAATCTCCTCGGCCGCCAGTCCCGGCACCTGGGTTACAATCTGAACCGTTACGTCGGCAATGTCGGGATAGGCGTCAATTGACAGTGAACGCCAGCAAAACCAGCCTATAGCGCCGAGCAGCACGAAAATCGCGAACATCAGGCCTCGCCTGTGAATCGCGTGTGAAATGACACGTTTCATGGTGGCGTCTCAATTACATTTCAGGAAGATAAAATGCACCTTTTGTCACCACGACATCGCCATGCTGCAGTCCTGCTTTAATGATTGTGGAGTCATCGACCGACTCGCCTATCTCCACAAAACAGTTTACATAGCGATTGTTGCCAAGCGATTTAACAACATAAGTGCGGTCGTCGTGACGGCGTATCGCAGCAGTGTTGACCAGCATAGCCTCGGTCTTGCCGTCGGTGAGATTGACTGTCCCAAACATGTTGGGCTTCAGTTTGCCCGACGCGTTGTCACACTCAACGATGAGCTCGACCGTGCGAGTGGCCGGGTCAAGTATCTCGTTGATATGATATACCTTACCTTGAAAAAGAGTGTCGGGCCACGAGTCTATCGCCACCTCTACGTTTTCGATGTTTTGCAGCTTGCTGAAGTCGTTTTCTTTCACGTTGGCCACGATCCACACCTTGTCGAGATCGGCAACGATTACCGATGGCTCGGCATCGTCTTTGACATATTGGCCGTTGACCAGATTGTTAAGAGTGACAGTTCCCGAGATAGGCGATTTCACAGTCATGGGCTGGCCGGGGGCTACACTGTTGATGTCACCGCCAAATACTTTGAGCGATGCTTCGGCATTCTCGGCACCCCGTTTTTTGATTTCATAGTCGGCTTTGGCTTCTTCATATTCGCGGGCCGATATCATGCGCGATTCATAGAGACGCGATGCACGCGAAAGAGCGCGCTCGGCCTGGTCGCGTTCGGTGGCGGCCTCAAAAGCCGATCGGCAAATCTCGAGATATTCGCCAGAACTTATCTGGAAGAGCGGCTGTCCGGCCTGAACCTTTTGGCCGGGGCGTACAAACGATTTTGCAATGCGGCCCGAAAAAGGAACTCCGACTTCGGCATATTGGGCCGGAATCGCCTTTATTTGTCCCGGAGCCGAGAAACGCGGGCAATATTCGGTTGGTTTTATTTCGGTAGTCTCGATACGGCCGAGAACCGATGAGTTTGGTGCGATAGTGATTGTATCGCCTGATAGTGTGATTTCTTGTGCGGCATTGTCATTACCCGTAGATGTGCATGAAACGGCTGTAGCGCCCCACACGGCAATGACTACCGATAATGATATGATTGGTAGTTTCATTGATAAAATAAATTTAAGACAGAGTGACAAAATTATTATAGGCTTTTTGAATCGAAATATAGATACAAAAACTCATAAGGACATGATAAATCACGCCCGATACTTAAAATTTTGGCACTCCCTATTTAATAAAAAGATGGAATGGAGAGATGTTTTTCAGATGGTTGTCAAATGAAACTTACCGGTGGAGCTCTAAGGCTGGCAAAGAAATGGTCGGCTGCAACATAGGTGCTGATCGGCTCGACAATAAAAATAAGGAGAAGGGTTTCTTCCTCCTGTGGAATATCGATAAAATCGATTTCTTCAGTGGTGATGTCGGTGAGACTGGCTATGGCATCAAACTCGGTGGCGGTGTGAGTGTGGTTATTGTCGGGAAGGTAGGGGTGAGAGTGAGTGACCAGCCCGCGGCCAAATCCCAGGAAGTGGGTATGGACAAAGAGAGTCGAGCCGCTGTAATAAGCAGCAAAAAGCACTGTCAGCAATATCGCGAGGATATTGCCACGACGTGTTTTTACGTGTCGGTTATTTATATTCTCGACTTTAGCCATAGTTTTCAGTATGCAAAGATAATATGAATTTAGCTAATAAATCATTTTAAGGTGTCTTAAAATATATTTTTTGATGAAATGTTAAGAATTTTGTCAAAATTGGAATTAACTGCAATCGAGTGACTGTACATGACAACAGCTATCATTGTAAGAAGATAGATTGGGTACATCGGTCTTGTTTATTAGGTGGTTTTCCCCTGTCGTGTTGCCTGAATGGAAAATAATGTCTATCTTTGCACTAACGCAATAAAGAAAAAACGACATTACAGATGCTCCGGCCGGTAAAATGCATTATTTTGAGAACTGTCCGTTACAACGACCACAGCTCGATTGTGACCGCCTACTCGCGCGAGTTGGGGCGCATTTCGTTTGTGTCGCCGGCGGGGTCTTCGCGCGAGGCTGTGCGCCGGCGGGCGTTACTAATGCCGTTAAGCGTCATTGACTGTGTCACCGACGACCGTCCGGGCCGTGACTTGCTCTCGGTGCGTGACCTGAGTCGTAGCGTTGGATTTGATTTTTCCGAGAAACCGATGAAGGGTGTCACGGCCCTGTTTATAGCCGATTTTCTCAACTCAACGCTGAAAGAACGACAGCCCGACGAGGCAATGTTTGAATTTATAATGACGGCGATAGCCCGGCTTGGCGAGGTAAATGGCTCGGCACTCGCCAACTTTCATATCGCGTTCATGGTCAATCTCCAACACTATCTGGGCATTTTTCCCGACATCTCGACCTATCGGCCGGGACGAGTCTTTGATATTATTGATGGTGTTTATCGCTCGACGGCACCGCTTCATGGTAAATATCTTGATCGCGAGGAGTCATCGTTTTCGGTACTGTTCTCGCGAATGACATTCCGCAACATGGGTCTTTACCGCCTTAACCGAGACCAGCGTAACCGAGCTGTCGACATCATTCTCGAGTTTTATTCCCATCATCTTGGCGATTTGCGCGACCTACAGTCGCTCGATGTGGTCAGGAGCCTGTTTTGATAACTGTTAATTTATTGAGATATGAAAAAGTGCCCTTATTGTAGTGAGGAGATTCAGGACGATGCTATCAAATGTCGTTATTGTGGCAGTATGCTTGACCGACAGACTCCTCCGCCTTTTGGCCATACAGAGCCTAACCCCGGCTATGAGACGGCTGAAAATTATCGCTATCGTGAGTTTTTCATCGACAATAATGCGTTTGCCGATTGTCCCGAGGGTTATAGCCGCGGAGTGGCGGCACTCCTGGCGATATTTTTGGGTGGGCTTGGCATCCAGTATTTCTATCTTGGTAAGGCGACAGCTGGTATCCTCACAATTGTCCTGACACTTATTACCTGTGGTATCTGGCAGGTTGTGATGTTCATTCAGGGCATACTCATGCTTTGCATGACCAATCAGAGTTTCCGCGAAAAATATGTCCTGAACCGGTCGACAATGCCGCTGTTCTGAAAAACTGTCCCATAACTTAACATATACATCTTATTGAGACCCATCTTATGGGTCTTCTTTTTTTGTTAAATCTTTCATTTCAGGGTTAGGAATATCAGTCGTTGCGGTTTATATAAGTGTATGACAATAAAAAAAGATGAAATAGAACAGATTTTCCGCGGCAACTATAATGTGATGCTCATTCTCGCCAACCGGTTACTGCATGACCGGGAGGCGGCATGCGACGTCGTGCACGATGTTTTTGCAACATTGCTTGACGGAAGTGTTTCGTCGGTCAACACCTCATATCTTTTGAATGCCGTGCGGTATGCTTGTCTTAAACGGATGAGAAGTCTGTCGGTACGTGAGCGCTTTTTGAAATTTTACTCTCTTGACATCAACGAGATTGAATCATGTGATTGGCCTGAAGAGGAGGATGTCATAAAGCTCAACGACGTGATAGACCGTTTTATGCCGGAGCAGACACGTCGGATTTTAAAGCTGAAATTCAACGGTCGTCTCACCTACAAGGAGATTGCCGAGGAGCTTTCCGTCAGCGAGGTAACCGTATATAAACATCTTAGTCAGGCACTCAGTATCTTACGTCAACATTTTAACTGCAATGAAAGATAAAACAGACCGCCTTTTGGATCTTCTCGAGAATTCAGACAAATATTCTGATGCCGAGCTTAATGCGCTTCTTCAGGATCGGGAAATGAAGGAGCTTTACAATGTAGTCAGTAAGACATCGGATGCTCTTGCTGAAACTCCTGTCGCCGACACCGATAAAGAGTGGCAAAAATTTGCGCGAACACATTTCGGGGCCAAGCGTGTCAACATTTTGGGATTTGTCTCCCGAAATGTTGCGGCGGTGGTTTTGTGCGTTGTCGTGTCACTTGCCGTCGTTGCTACCACAGTAGGGTTACACTATTCTATTAATCCTGAAATTGAACCTAATGAGCCCGAGATTACGGTTGTAAAAGAAGCAAAGAGTGATATTTTGACTGATACAATCGAAAAATCAACATTATCGGCCGATAACCCCGAAACTGTAATTTTCAAAAATCGGTCGCTCGAGAGTATCATAACGGATATAGCCCTATATTATGGAACTACGGTGAACTTCAAATCGTCCGACTCAAAAAAACTGCGTCTATATTTTCAGTGGAACCGGACGTTGCCGCTTTATGAGATAATAGCGCAACTTAACGGCTTCGAGTCGTTTAATGTAAAGCTATCAGGTAACGCAATAATCATAGACTGACAATGAAACGTTTCTACTTTTTTATTGCCGCTGTCCTGTGTGTTTTTTCGGTCACTGCTGCTAAATACAATTATACATTCAACAAGGTCAATATTCCCGAGGCACTGACAGCCATAGCCGAACAGCATCCCGATATCCACATAAATTTTATTTATGATGAGCTTGACCGTTACAATACATCGGCGACGATAAATACTGATAACATTTATGAGGTTCTAAGACAGATTGTAGGCTTCAATCCGGTGTCAATTATGGGGAATGGCAATTATTTTTTCATTGAAGCGTTGCAACATGGCCGATATGAGTTCTCAGGCTATGTTACCGGTGAGGGAAATGAGCCTGTGGCCGGGGCGTCGGTCATGATTCTTACTCCCCGCGATTCAACGGTCATCACTTATGGAGTCACTGATGACAAGGGATATTTTCTGATTCCGTGCGACAAGAGAAAAATATTGATGAAATTCAGTTGTGTCGGTTATGGAAATACCTATCTCGATATGCCCGGTTTCTCGGTAGGACACGTTAAAATGTCACGTCTGCCGGTGGAACTCTCGGCGGTGACGGTCGAAGCCGATAACACAATATTGTCGACCGACAAGAATACATATATTCCGTCGGTTCGCCAGAAAAATGCGTCTCAGGATGCAATAGACCTGCTGCGCCGAATGGCTATTCCGCAACTTGTAATCAATCCTATCGGAAATAGTGTCAAGGATGTTTTTGGCAATAGCGTTCCGGTATATGTCAATTATCATATAGCTGAGGGATTTGACCTTCAAGGCATGAAAATGAACGATGTACGCAAGATTGAATACTATGAATATCCGTCGGACCCTCGTTTCAAAGGAGCTGATAAGGTCGTCAATATAATTGTTCAGGAATATGAATATGGTGGATACACAAAAGTATCACAAGCTACAGAGGCTATGAACGGATTGGACAATAATAGTGCAATATTCAGTAAATTCACCTATAAACAGATGACCTATGATGCGTTTGTCGGCAGTCAAAATAAGGACTATCATCACAGCGGCGTCGACGAGCTGGAGCAGTATCATCTTGAAAACAACGGTGACCCTATGACGGTTTGTCGTGACGAGATATTGAAAGATTCCCATAACCGTACCAACGAATTTCCGGTCACATTCAGGGCTACATATAAATTGCATAACTTCTCAACACGTAACTCATTGTCATTTACCCATTTTTCGGCTCCTGAACAGAGCACCGGCGGAGAACTGAAAGTCAATCTTTATCCCGAGAAAGACTACAGCTATTTACGCAGTACTCCCAACCGACACAATTATGTATACTATCACGGTAATTTTCAGGGCTCTATTGGTAAAAATATGTCATTTGACATTAATCCATCATTCAATCATACCCATCGTAACAATATATCATCTTACAATTCGTCAATGATGTCCTCTCCGATAACTAATTATATCACAGAGAATACTTACTGTTGGGGCATACAGGCAACCTCGCGATTGTTAGTGAAGCAAAAACACCAGCTAATACTGAGTTTTTCAGGTAGCCGAAATATCTACAAATTGACTTATCGGGGAAATAATAATGCTGATGATGCCTATTATGACAACTATATTGGGAGCCTATTGAAATATCGCTTCCAATCACGAAGATATTCGTTTTCAACATACGTTGAGTTGGGCTACAGTCATAATTCAATGAACGATACAATAACATGCGAATTATCTCCGGCGGCAGGTGTAAATGCAACTATTTCAATTAACAGGAGAAATCAAATTTCCGGGTCTTTTTCGTTTGGTTCATGGTCCCCATCTATAAGTTTAAAAGCAAATGACATAGTCCAAAGCAATGAGTTTATGTATCTAACCGGAAATCCTAATTTGAAAAATTGGAGAGACCTTAAGTCAAATATTGCCTATAACTATTATTATAATAACTCATTCTCTTTTGCTGCATTTGCCGGATATGATCAGCAAATTAACCGTGTGGCGACTATTTATCGCCCGTTTGATGACGGTAAGGCGATTATAAGGGATTTTATAAATAACGGTCGATATGATAATGGTTATTTTGGAATTCAGGTCAACTATAAATTGTTTAATAATAATTTGCAGCTATACGGCAATTTGGCTCAAAACTTCTACAATATAACAGGTGATTACAAAGATAGTTACATGCCTCCGGTCAGAATTCAGCTTCAAGGTGCCTATTATTGGAGGTCTTTCAATATTCTTGCATCTTGGGCGAGTCCACAAGACAGATTGTCGGAAAATTCCCATTTTATAATTAAGAAGCGCAGTTTTTACACGTTATCTTTGGGTTGGGGAAATGGAACGTGGACAGTCAAGATAGCCGCTCAGAATATTTTCAACAGGGATTGGCGCTCCGAGACATGGGAAAGACAAGTGCCGCTATATTCCGAATACAAGCAGATGTACAATCCATCGGCTCACCGAAGCCTCGATTTATCGATAACGTATACGGTAGGTTATGGCAAGAAAGTGCAGCGTGGAAATGAAATTCAGGGTGAGAGCAGTGAATCGTCGGCGATTATCAGGTGAAATTAGAGTATTACGCGACGCGCACCCTTGTAGCGGCGGCTGTAATATGGGGCCGATGTCTTGTCGATGCGTATTCCGCCGCCAAAGGCTGAGTGGATAAAGGTGACTACGCCGTTCTCGTCGGGCTCTGAGATAGCGATGCCCACGTGACCGATGCGAGAACCGACAGCACGTCCGTTGAAAAATAGAAGGTCGCCGGGCACGACAGCTTCTTTGTCGATTTGCTCGCCTTGATTGAACTGGTCGCGTGACGATGCTCCGAGTTCATAGCCAAACTGGCGGA
>JAIDNJ010000259.1 GCA_029063895.1 Muribaculaceae bacterium
ATGGTGTCTCATCACAGCAATGGAAGCCTTAACTAGGAAAACTGTTTTTCATAATATTTTTATTTTATTTTTCAGAGTTTGTGATAGTTTGTAGTGTTGGTTGAAGATGACAGGCGGGATTTGAGCTTAGCGGTGAGCTGCCTGATCATGTGGGCCCGACATTTCATCTTTTGCATTGGCAGCGCATCGTAGAGGTCGGCGGCATCGTCAAGGTATGAAATTGCCTTTTGCATGTCGGTTTTGGATAATTCGGGCATGGTAGTTATGGTTTGTAGAATCCTTGGAAACGTACAGTGCCGAAATATTCGGGTGACTTTATGAGTCCATCGCCACGTCCGGCAAGGGTTTCAGCTCCTTCCTCGTCGAGAACCACTTTTGAATCGACAGCTTTGGGTACACGGAAACATACCTGAACGGGGAAATTGACTTTTGCGTCGCCGGTTATTACTTTGGTTGAGGCACGTTGTGTGGCAGCGATGATACGATATCCGAGCGAGCGGCCTTTCTGGAGTAGCATTTTGAGGTTTTCTTCGAGGGATTTTTCACGGCCGATAACTTTGCCGGCTTCATCTTTGATGTCGAGGGCACGGCCTGAACGGGCAGAGTTGACAGCGTCGGCAAATTCGTCAAAGACAATGAGGGTGAGCGCGGAGCCGCCGGTCTTGGCGCGTGCCTGCATTTCGGCGACAAGTTCTTTCATGCGTTGCTCGATGATGTCAATGTCGGCAATAACCTCAATGCCATCGCCGTGGAGAGAATGGATAAATTCATATTTGGGGTCAAGGATAATGATGCGATCAACGCCGGCACGGCGGGCATATTCGATGGTTGATTTGATGCAGACTGATTTGCCGGAGCCGGTAGCGCCACAGATGAGCATATGGGGCGTGGAATGGTTGTTGAGGTTCCATACTACAGTGTTGCCGAAGTTGTCGAGACCGAGGGGTATTTTATGGCCGTCGAGGTATTTTTCATTCCACAGGAGTGTGTCGCCTGAGCGGTGGGGAGCTTCAACACAAAGGTAAGACTTGCCGTTATAGACGGTCAGCTCGGGCAGGATGCGGACGGACGGGACATTGATGGCGTTGGCGATGTCGAGGGCGTGGGCCGAAATATTTTTAATCATGACACCGGCGCCAATTTCAAGGAGGTAGGATATTGAGGAGTAAGAGCCAAAGGTATAGGGTACTTTGACCATGATGTTGAACATGCGGAGTACGTGTTCTATTTTTTCTTGGTTTGTCATATCGTCGCGGAGTTCGTAAGAGATAAATGTTGCGGCATTCTTTCGGAATGATTTTATTACTTTGGGTGATATTGTTGCTGCCGAAGCGTCGCGTATTTTGCGTTGTCGGCGAGTGATGAGGTGCCGTTTGCTCTCGGGCAGATACATGAAGTCGTCAATGTCGGCGATAAGGGTGCGGGCCCAAAAGTCGTAAAGCTCGGCGCGATCGGTGAGATTATCGGCATCGTTGATGGTGTAGATATAGTTTGGATCGGTGGTAGCCTGAAGCATGCGGCGGAGCGGTTCGTAAAGGATAGCTTCGTAAAGACGACGGGTATCAACGTCGAGGGTAATAGCCATTTTGCGGAGCTGAGGCGACTTGTCTTTGTTCTGACTATGCTTGTTCTCGACATACCAAACCTCATCAACGGGATAGTCGGGATAATGAGACTCCCACGTGAGAACATAGGTTATAGCTTGCTTGGCTCCAGTATAGGCGAGTTCGGATTCATCGGTATAGGCAGTCTTTGACTTGTGGTCGATGATAACGATGCGACCGTCGCGGAGCCGGACTACCAGGTCTATGACGGCATGGCACGGGAGGGGTATGTCAACGCCGTTAACGACAATCCACGATGTGAGGTGCTGCTCGACGGAGAGGACTTCGTCGACCTCATCGATATAAAGTGCCTGTTCCTTATAGAAGTTGGTGATGAGGTCGTTGGCAGTTTTAGTGGCGGCTGTGATGCAATCGGCAACCGTGGGTGTTTTTTTGCCGAGCTTCCAGCGGTTGGCATCGACGGTGTCAATCTCGGCATAGGCGCGCTCCTGCATCTGGACGATTGTAGTTTCAACACCATTGTGGAGGTTTTCAAAGAACAGGCGCAGGGCGGCATGGTAGGCGGTGCCGGCGACGGTTGTAGCAGAGCTACGCGAGGGCTCGCGGTAGATATAGCGTCGTTCAAATTCCTTTTCGTTGCGGGCAAAGGTTGCAACGGCTGAATAGGACCATGAATCAATGAGGAACTGAGAGAAGTGTTCCTCAAGCTGGTCATCGGAGAGGGTGATATATTTATTGATTGCCGGTGTCATGGCATGTCGTTGGCTACGGTTGATTTAGCATTGGTCGAGGATGGAGAGGCGGCGCGGTTGCGTAAACGTTCTTTTGCTTCCTCAGCTGAGGAGGAATTAGTGGCGCTGCGCGGGGCGCGTGGTTGAGGGGTGACATCCTGGTAGTCGACATCGACTATGTCACGGGCTTCTTCCTCGGTGCGGAGGCCGAGAGATATTTCAGGGGCAAAAACAGATGTCCAGAACGATGCAGCACGGTATGAAAGCATGAGTTCGGGCATTGACGGCCATTTTGAACCGTCTTTTGTGTACCAACCCTCGGTAACGGCCATGCGAATGGAAACGGGGGGTGACTGTAGGAGCTTGCCGGTTGCTATCTCGGTAGCAAAGGCTATACAGGTGAGATTGTCGAGATCGGGACGGTCAAAGGGTTTGAGAATTTCGTGGTTTTTGCCGTCTTTGCCTTTCTCCCATGTTTTGTAATTGACATTGCCAACTTTCCCTTCGACTGAAAACCGGTAGTCGAGTGTCGTATATTTTCCGCATCCGTTAACACACCCGATAAGAAATTTTGATTTCCATGTAGGGTTTCCCTTGACAACGCAAAGGTTTTGCATGACTGCAATAGGGTATGTGTTGAGGCGAGCGGCCATTTCAACTGCAATGATGCAATTGCCGATGTTGCCACGGTAGGATGCGGGTACAAAATCGGATTCGGCAAGAGGTTTTGCTATGCGCTGATAGGTTTCAAACTGTCGTTGCATCTGCCCGGCGGCGCTGTCATTAAAGGCGGCGTTCATACGGAGCTGGGCGATGTTTGCCTCAAGTTCAAGTTTTTTGAGTTCGTCTTGTAGTTCAAGGACTGCCCCGGGAGACGAGCCGGGAAGTCGTTCGGATGTTTGAGCCATAATAATTTGTTTTTGAATGTGAAGTTAAATTGAGTGGAAGCCGTAGGACTCGAACCTACACCTCTTGACCAACCGCCAAGCGAACTGACCGGTAATTCGCGGCCCCCAAAAAGCTGTGTTACCTGCTTGTGCAACACAGCTTTGCAAATCAAATCAAATCAAATCATTGAAAACCATTTCGTCGGCACTCTTGCCAACTGAAGGGATCCTCACGGACGGCCTTTGTGGGAGAAGCAGGAGTCGAACCTGCGATGTGGATGCTTATCCAACCCTGCCGTGGAGTGACAGGATAACTTTGGCCGCTTGGTTGTATTCTCCCATGTTGTTTATTCGGGCTGTATCCACCGATTATAGGCCTTAAGCCACTTGTCGGTAGCTGACCAACGTTGGTAAAGCTGATGGAATAGATAAAGTAGCAATGCTGCAATAGGTAAATCGACGAGGATGTGTAAGGCCCAGCGTAGCTCTGAGGCGTTTTCCATTGAGTCTAACAGGAGCATGAGACCTGTAAGGCCGAGGATAACAAGTGTGGCAATTCGAATCAATGATTTTGCTGTGTTCATAATGATTGAGGTTATTTTGTTAAATGAATTGGCAGTGAACTCAGAGGCGTATGTGTTTTATTACATCGGCCGCCGAGCAGAACCACTTGCCGTTTTGTTTATTGGTAGGTTTCTCGACTTCTATCGCGCCTCGGTCGATGAGGCGCAACAGTCGCGCCCGGCCACCGACAAGTTTTGCGGCTTCACTCTTACTGAAGACCACACGGTGTTTTTTGAACACAAGTGGAATCAAATCGAGAGTGTAATCGGAAGAGAGTATGTCGAGTTTACGGGGCTTTAATCGAGGTTTCATTTTAAGCGAGTAACTGTTTGAACACCTGTGCGCGTCGAAGTCTGGAATAAAAAGCCTTGACTTTTTAACTCGACACATGTTTTTGTAACTGTTTTCGGTGAACACTCATCGGGAGATATACAGGTCTCCCCTACTCTCATCTCTCGGAGAGCGTCTGCAAGTGAGGCGGTTTTCAGTTTTTTTAATTCCATATCTTGGTACTTTGATTACTATTTAGTAACTTTACGGTGCAAAGATAGTATTTTGATATGGTAATACCAAGTATCATATAGTAATTTAACTAATTTTAATGGTAATCATGGACTCTAAATTAGAGCGTCTTCACGACTTCCAAGCCTATACGGGCCTGACAAACAATGCGTTTGCGACAAAATGCAAGATTAATCCGTCAAATTATGCTAAAATGCTAAAAGGACAGCTTTCATTTACGCAACGAAGTATAGCGTTGATAAGAGATGCATTCCCTCAACTCAACTCTATGTGGTTGCTTACAGGCGAAGGTGATATGCTGCTAAAATCCGAATATGACGATGTCTCAAAAGAGAGAGCTATACCATTTTATGAAGTCGAGACTACCGGTGGTTATAATGGGATGGTTTCTTCTTCTGATGGTTCCGGTGAAATCGTTGGATATATTCAGCCGGGCGGATGGTTTGACGGACGCGAGACGGCTGCCATTCGTCATGTAGGAGATTCGATGGTCGAATACCCCAATGGTTGTATTCTTGCCGTTAGAGAAGTTACGGATATAAGATTACTTGTTCCCGGTCGAAACTATGTGATTGAGACCTCGGAGTATCGAGTGACTAAGCGAGTGCAACGCGGAAGTACACCTCACACAATAGCACTTTATTCGTCAAATGAGGAGAAATATGATGATGGCAGACTCATTCATGAGCCGTTTGAGGTCGAGTTTGAAGATATCCGTCGCATTTTTAGCGTGCTTGGTTATATTGTAAATCAATCAGGTGAATATAGGCTGATAAAGCCGTGATATGTGAGTGACAGAACAGAATGAAGATATGATGAAGACGTCATCCCCGCCTGTAATGCTTATGGCTACAATAGTTTTTTATGTAGTCGGCCTATTCCTAATTTATGAGCCGAACATAGAGCCATTAAAGCATCGAGGTATAATAAGGCAAGAACAAATCATATATACAGATGCGGACGGAGAAGAGCACGAGGATGAGACTTTAATTGAAATTGCGGGTCTCGGCCCTGTATTGAGCTATCGAAACATATATAGTGCCGCGGTTCCATTCTTGATAGTGGCATGTATATTGGGGAAAGTCTTATTCAATAGTACTAACGAGTTGAGGTTTATGATTTTTACAAACTCCATCCTTGGTTTACTCTTGTTGTGGTTGACAACTAAACCCAATATTATTTCAACCATTCTGTATTGGTGTGGTATAATTACAGCATATATTTACGTGGAAAAGACTAACAAAGATTGAAAACAATGAAATTAAAATTTACAATAAGTTTGTTAGCATTCATTTTGCCATTTTTAGGTATGGCAAAAGACAATACAAAAGAATTTGTAAAACTGATTCAAAAGTATGATATCCCAGAGGAGGCAAGAAATTTGTCCTCAACAGCAACGTGTAAAGAGTTTTGGCAAAAAACAATTGGACATAATCCGGAACTATTGAACTTATTGCATGATCTAAAAAAGAACAGAAGCGCAGAAAAGGAGGCTGGTTATGCAATAAATCGAATGAAGCTAATTGATTATCGCCTTGATGTAGATATTATCCCTTCATTTGCGGGCTACTGTGATACGCTTGCTCTTGATATGGGTTTGCCAACTGAGTATTTTGATTTAAATATTATCGATGACATAACTCCTAATGCTTTTACAGTTCAAACAAAGAAAGGATTTGCAATTTGCCTTCATATAGGTTTACTTGAACGGCTTGATTACGACTATGGAAGAATAATGGCTGTCACTGCGCATGAATTTGCTCATGGCATTTTGCAACATCATTTGCGTGAAGAATACCGCGTTGCCAAGGAGCGAAGAAAGAATAAAATCTTAGGAGGTATTGCCGCTGGCATGACTGCGTTAGCTGCGGGAGCGGACGCATACGCTTCGGGGGTTACCGGTGAAAAATATGATTCTGAAAAATATTCTAAGCAGATTGAAAAAATTGCTAATGACGTAAATATTTCAACACTGAAATATAGATATCGGTATGGGCGAGAACAAGAATTAGAAGCTGATCTGATTGCTCAACGATTTATGCAGTTTCTTGGATATGATAATAAATACTTAGAAGCGTTACAGCTCATTACTAATTCAGAAGATTATTTTTGGTTCGATGAGGATTCTGATCACCCATCAACAATATATAGACTGGAGTTCTTGGATTTTGTTAACAAGAATCCACAATATACTAATCAGCAAAAAATCAAAACATCTAAAGTAGCAGAGAAACCAAAAGATAAATTCGGAGATCCAATTTATGATTAACAAACGTTTGGAAACATGGACAAACTTGAATACAACATCATAGATGAAGAAATAGCTTCACTGGCAGGAACTCTTGAAGAAATGCTATATGACGAAGCTCCTGATTTTATTCAAGAGCTAAAAGATGCGGCATGGAATGTTCTTAAGGAGAATCCCGGAATAGACTGCCCCGAATGGATTGATATCCTCATACGGCAATATCCGACAGAAGTTGTGGATGCATTCGGTTCCAACCCGCCAGAAGTTCATCATCAGCTGACCGATCTGTGGGAAATGGAATATACAGACAATCGAACTGGCGACTGGCATTCTTTTGCCGAATGGGCTGAATATTTTGCAACCGATCGCTCGGTAGAATTATATGAATTGTACTCCGATGTAAAGGAGGAGCTAAACCGTACCAAAACTGTACCCAAAACTAATTAAATTAACCTAACATAGTGTTAATAAGCCAATTGCACACCGACCAAATTTCGTTCGTAACGAAAAGGTCGCGGGTTCGAGCCCCGCTCGCGGCTCCAATATTTAAAACCGTGATGGTGTGCCTTTTGTGGCGCACCATTGTGTTATAAATCTACACACAGAGATATGGAACTCGTGAAATTAAGTGCCGAATACCTGAAAACAGCCAATTATGCGCTGTATCATAACCGATTACCAATTTGTCAAACTTTAGAAGTGACAAATGTATCACATCAACCTATTGAAGATGTTAAGGTTACATGTTCGGGCGAGTTCATATCACAATATGAGAGTGAATTAATAGGCTTGATCAATCCCGACGAAATAGTCAGGATAAATCAGTTTGACATCAGCCCGGACCAATCAAAACTTGCCGCGCTTACCGAGAGGATAGTAACCGATTTCAAATTGTCGGTGACCAGCAAGGGTGAAACTATCCATGAAGAAAACTTTGATATCGAACTGATGCCCTATGACCATTGGACCGGGACAAAGATTATGCCACAGACCATAGCGTCATTTATCACCCCAAATCATCCGGCGATAAACAATATTGTGGTTCAAAGTGCCGCCATGCTGAAAAAAATGACCGGATCGTCACTTTTAAATGAATATCAGACAGGAAACAGCAATGATGTACGTTATCAGATTGCTGCTGTTTTTGCGGCAGTACATGATTTGGGAATTGTATATCGCGCAGTGCCGGCAAGTTACGAGGTCATAGGCCAACGTATCACAATGCCCGATCAAGTGATCTCATCAAAAATAGGAAATTGTATAGAGCTGACATTGCTGATGGCGACAGTGCTCGAAGCAATCGGAATCAACAGTATTATCATAATACAGAAAGGTCATGCCTACCTTGGCGCATGGCTTGTAAATGATTGCTCTCCCTACAGTGTATATGACGACCCGTCATTCATTGAAAAAAAATGTGCTAACGGCATTGATGAAATGCTCGTGCTTGAATGTACTCATGTCGCCCAGGAAAATGCATCTTTTGAAGATGCCGTGCGCAGCGCCGAAATAAACCTTGCCGATCACAACCTTTTTGAAATGTTTATCGACGTGAAAAGGTGCCGGCTGGAACGCATTCTTCCATTACCGTCAAGGATTGAGAGCAATGGCAAATGGGAGTTTGAATCATCAGGTGTCGAGCATGATTCATGCATGATTGATTTGAAAGAACACGACCGCTATGATTTGAGCAGGATTATAACTTCCAAGAAAGAACTGACCAAATTTGATATATGGGAACGAAAACTACTTGATTTCTCATTAAGAAACTCGCTGCTTAATCTTTCGATACGTCGTCGAGCCGTCCAATTTATATCGTTTGATATACACTTGATCGAAGACCACCTTCAAGATGAAAATGAATATTGTATTTTGCCCAAGCCAAATGTAGACTTTCATTATGACGAGAGCGAAAACCTCAATAAATCAAAATTGCTCAAGCAACTTCATGAGCTGATTCGTAACGATATCGAGCATCATGTGCTTCACACGTTCTTAAACGAAAGTGATACTAAAAATGTGCTGAAAAATATCTATCGTGCAGCCCGAAATACAATAGAAGAGACCGGAGCCAATTCACTTTTTCTTGCTATCGGAACCCTACGGTGGTTTGAAACCGATCAAAGCACTACACCACGTTATGCTCCCCTATTGTTGCTACCGGTAGAAATCATCTATAAAAAAGGGAATTATTACATAAGAACCCGCGACGAGGAAATAACGCTAAACATCACTCTTATTGAATTTTTACGCCAAAACTTTGATATAACCATCGATGGTCTCAATCCGCTTCCGCTTGATGATAACGGTGTGGATGTACAGCTGATATTCGCTATTGTGCGCGACGCGCTGAAAACACAAAAACGTTGGGATATAGAGGAAGAATGTATACTCGGAACTTTCTCTTTCAGCAAATTTCTCATGTGGAATGATGTCCACAGTCATCGTGACCTGTTGAATGAAAACGATATCATCAGCAGTCTGGTGGCCAACCGTCTTACCTGGACTCCCAATCAGATGACTTCAGACCTTAAAACCCTTGACCTGTCGATATCTCCGGCCGACACAGCCCTTCCAATGCCGGTAGATTCATCACAGATTGCTGCTGTTCATGAAGGTGGAAACGGTAATTCGTTCATTCTCTACGGACCTCCAGGAACAGGTAAGTCACAAACCATTACAAACCTGATTGCAAATGCTCTATATCATGGCAAGCGTGTACTTTTTGTAGCTGAAAAAATGGCAGCGTTAAGCGTGGTTCAAAGTCGTCTGGAAAAAATAGGGCTTGATCCGTTTTGCCTTGAACTTCACTCCAATAAATCGACCAAACGTCATGTACTCCAGCAGCTGGAAAAATCTCTGAAGGTTGTTCACATCGTTCCGCCTTCCGAATTTAACACGGTAGCTGAGAAACTTTTTACTCAACGCAAAGAGCTCATTGCCTATATAAACGCGCTCCATACTCCCGACCCGGCAGACAGACTATCACTATATGATTATATTCTGCGCTATGAAGCAATATCAGAGAATCCGTTATCAGGATTTGTTTTTGATACAAATATTGATTCATTGATTTCGCGTGAAGGTGTCAAAGGAATCGAAGACTTTCTTGGCGGACGTCTTGAAACAATAATTAAACTTGTTGGACAACCATATAGACATCCGTTAAACGGTTTGCACACGGACCGTGGTATGGTGATGAACTTAGACAGCGAGACACAGAAAATGAAAGATGACTTTGAAACATTGTCGTCTTTGAGCATGAATATAGAAAGTATGCACGGAGCCAAAGAACTGCACGATAAGTTGCTGCGCAACAATAGTCCTGAAATACTGGGCGAAGACCCCGACTCTCTCAACACAGAGTGGAGATCGGCTAAAGCCAAATGGTTCATACCTCAATTCTTTGCAAAACGAAAATTCATCAAACGACTCAGACAGTTCAATAAATTTATAATTCCCGACGAAATTGACGAGCTGATTGACGACCTTACGACCTATCGTAATAAACATGACAAAATTAATACTCTCAACCGAATTATAAAACAATATTTCAACATTGACTTTAAGGAAGATGAAGTTCCTGAAAAATCATATGTTGATGAATCGGCAGCCAAAATCGCACAATGGGCCAATAATTCATCGGAGATGAAAGATTGGCTCCACTGGTCGGAATACAGCGACGAACTCCGTAAAAACGGACTCGGCTGTGTTGTCGATATAATGGAGCAAAGCGACCAGAATGTAACTACCATAAAAGACTCATTCCTTAAAGCTCTGTTTAAATATAAGGCTGAAAACATAATAAAGCGTGCGGAGACGCTTGCTACTTTTGAGGGTATGCTGTTTGATGAAAAAACAAAGGCATACAAACAGTTGACCGAGGAATTCCAGTCACTAACCCAAAAGGAGCTCTATGCCCGTCTTGCAAGCCGTGTACCCCGAATGACCGACAACACAAACAGTGGCGGTGAAATAGGCTTGCTCAACCGAAACATAAGTAATGGTGGTCGCGGTTTATCTCTACGTGACCTGTTTGACCAGTTACCGACTCTCCTGCCCCGCCTCTGTCCCTGTATGCTTATGAGTCCGATGAGTGTGGCTCAATATATCGACCTGACGTCCGACAAATTTGACCTTGTCGTGTTTGATGAAGCATCACAGATACCGACAAGCGAGGCCGTCGGAGCCATAGCCCGAGGTAAATCACTGATTGTTGTAGGCGACCCGAAACAGATGCCGCCGACAAGCTTCTTCAACTCGACAAATATTGATGCTGATGAAGCCTATATCGACGACATGGAGAGCATATTGGAAGACTGCCGTACACTTGAGATGCCATCGCTTCAGCTCTCATGGCACTACCGTTCGCGTCACGAAAGCCTTATCGCATTTTCAAACAACGAATATTATGACGGCTCTCTAATAACGTTCCCATCGGCCGACGACCAATGTTCCAAAGTTCATTTCATTCCTGTAAAAGGTTACTATGAAAAAGGTGGCAAGCGATGCAACAAGGCCGAAGCCGAAGCTATTGTGAATGAAATCGAACGACGGCTGAAGGACAAGCAACTCCGTCAATACAGTATCGGTGTGATTGCATTCAGCGTGATGCAGCAGGGTCTTATCGAGGATATCCTTCAGGATCGACTTGACAAAGACAAATCACTTAATGAGGCCGCCTCACAAATGTACGAACCGATATTTGTGAAGAACCTTGAAAACGTACAGGGTGATGAACGTGACGTAATTCTGTTCTCAATTGGTTACGGCCCAAATAAAGAGGGTAAAATTTCAATGAATTTTGGTCCGCTGAATAACCCGGGAGGTGAACGCCGCCTCAATGTTGCTGTCAGTCGTGCACGACAAGAGATGTTTATATTCTCTACGCTGAAATCATCAGATATAGACCTGAGACGATCCAAATCGCGTGGTGTTGAGGGATTGAAACATTTCCTGCAATATGCCGAGACCAAATCTCTGCCATCCATTATTCAGACCGGAACCACTCACCACAACCCGGTAATTGCAACTCAAATTGCCTCGGAATTGAATAAACTGGGATATAAAACAGCTACCAATGTCGGACGTTCTCACTTCCGCATCGATGTTGCTGTTGAAAATAACCATAATCCGGGCACATACTCTCTTGGTATTCTGCTTGATGGCGAGGGCTATCGTGATACCCACACAACCCGTGACCGTGAAGTTGTACAACCATCGGTACTGAATAATCTGAACTGGACCGTTATGCGCGTATGGAGTGTTGACTGGTTCAACAACAAAGAGCGTGTGATTAGCCGAATCATTGAAAAAATCAATGAAAATAAAAACTGGAAAAACCACACGACCCCCACACCTGTATTTGACATATCCAATGAACCGGTGCAAGAAAAGAAAACAAATGCCGTAAAATATGAACAGTTTAAAGCCGAGGACCTCACGTCGACAAACAACCTGACATTTCTCCTGCTTATACAGAATATTGTCGCCAAAGAACAACCGTTGACTCCGGCAACGATTTTCAGGCGACTAAACTCACTAAAAGATACCTTTCATTTTCGACCCATATATCAAAAAGATATAAAACAATATTTACCGAGATTTTACACAGACAAGAGTGGCGCTGTGTGGCTTAGTGAGGAAGATAGTCTCAACTTTTCATATTACCGTACCGACTCAGGCCGAAGTATAATTGATATTCCTGAAAAAGAAATCATCAATACCATTACCGAAACTTTAGCCGAACAAATTTCACTTAACATTGGAGATTTGACCGCAGTCGCATCAAAAAAACTTGGATTTTTACATCGTGGCAAAAATGTTGATGCCGCCTTTAGAAGTGCCATTGACACCATGACTGAATCAGGGTTAATCGAAACTATCGGAGATAACATCAGATTTAAAATATCTGTCTGATTCTTTCAATCAACGATAATATAGGTTGAAGCGATCCTGACCTTATTCTTCAATCCTGATAAATGCCATTTTCCGATAAAATAATAACATAAAATTATCATTCTATCAATCAATCGGTTGAGGCAAGATCGTAAAAATTTTCAAATAAAAGTCTCAAAAAAATTTGCAGAACAAAAAAAAAGCCGTACCTTTGCACTGTCAAAACAAAACAACTGCCTTGTGGTGTAATGGTAGCACGTCGGATTCTGGTTCCGCCTGTGAGGGTTCGAATCCTTCCAAGGCAACAAAAAAGAGCTAAGTTTACTTAGCTCTTTTTTTATATACGTCGTATTATTGGTTATTTAAAACTTATAGGCGCATCCAATAAACACTGTGTGCGTTATACAATCTTTATCTATTTTTGACACGCTATTAATCGGTTTGATACCGGAATAAAGATTAAAATTGGAAATGCCATACCCCAAAGAAAAAATCCATCGGTCAATTTGCATGTTGATACCCGATCTTAAATTCCAATTAAATACTTTGGCTCCTTCACTTTTATGATCTCCCGGTGAAAGAGAAAATCCCGGCTCGGCAAAAAGGTATAGCTCGACCCCCTGACTTTTCCAATCAATTATTTTAGGAGTTCTTAATGGCAGCGACATAATTAATTTAAATCTTGAATCATAGTTTTTTGTATATTCATCAGGATCATCACCTATTGAAGCAATCTCGCCGGCCATTCCAATCCCTGCTTTTAATCCTACAAACCGGTTAACAAAGTATGCGATATTAAAATCCAATTCAAATCCATCGCTATTAAGGCCGGCAGTGACACCGCCCTCCCAATGATATGTTTTATCTTCCACCTTAATTGACTGGGCTTTTGCATCATAATGACCCCAAAAAAGCATTGCAATTATAATATAACCGATATACCTTTTCATAATTTCATCATTTAAGATTAGCATTTATAGATTCTATCATCTCGTCAGGGTCAACACAGCTTGTAACATATTGCCGGCCGTTTTTAAGACGAATGAGAATACAATTGTCATGGTCGCCATAATAGCCAAAATAAGTGCCGATTATGATGTCACTGAACCAGCCCCAGTAACCCATGAAACCGCCACTGCCACACATTCGGATACCTCCACCCGATGGATAACACCGGTCAACCGACGATATGGATCCATATGTAAAACTTTTTGGCTTTAACATACGATGAATTATCAGCCGGTCAGACGTAGCTTCGACACTTACCGGACAATAGAACATCCCGGCCAACAATAAACCGACGGTAATGACTACTAATACAATAAATTTATCATCACGTCCATAAGAGCTATAAATTACTACGGCAAGTACAGCCAACGAAACAATAGTCAGAATGGTACTCAGTTTACTAAATTTTACTTTACTTTTCATAATCGGTCAGTTTTAATTGGTTTATCTATTAATCATCTTCTTCAAGTATAAATATTGATTCGACAGGTTTTGAAAAAAAACGTGCTATTTTAAGAGCGAGTGGGGTCGATGGCAAAAAACGATTTTTCTCTATAGCGACGATTGTCTGACGGCTGACACCTACAGCATCGGCAAGTTGCTGCTGAGTCACATCTTTTTCGGCACGCTCGATCTTTATTCTATTCTTCATCGCGACTCATCCTATGATAACGTCGCATTTCAAGGCTGAAAATCACGACATAAATAATTGGGAAAAGAACCATATTAACAAGCATGAAGTGCTTAAAATCGCTTTGATCCAATACTATTGAAGATACAACAAGCAGCATGTAAATATAAAGCGCATTAAGCAACGAAGCATGACGAATTGCACGTGTCATCTCATCTTCCCACCGCTCTTTTGATGCAACAATTAATATTGCACCGATATTAATTGATGCAATCGTCAATCTATCGATTAAAATACCTGATTCCAACGGTAAATTTACCAATCCTGCATACCGGATAATGCCCCATAATAAGGCCGGAGCGAATATTATCCATCCTACACGACGGAATAAATTGGGTAAAAGCAGATTTTTCATTTTGTACAATATTATATCACATTGCAAATGTATATATAATTTTACAAAAAGACAAGTAAACTTTACATTTTTTTTTATACGAATAAAAAAAGCCGGTCAATAACCGGCTTCATTATTATATCAGTTAGTATTTATCAATACATAGGTTTAAATGGCTTTGAAGGCTTGAAATACTTTGTTGCATCGCCGAGAATATCGGTAACCGCCGAAGTATCAAGTTTCATAACCGGAGCTCCCGGACGAAGATCAATCTTGTTAAGATCTACATAATAGATACCCATATTGGTGACGATGTCAAAATAATAACGTTTGTCACGAAGATTGGCAAAACTGCGCCACTGAGTTGACGACACGTTGGGTTCGGTTTCGATTGTGTATGTATAGGGAACACTTACATTAAAAAGGATACTGCGGATAATCGACAAACCGAGGTCGGCATCTCCCGTAGGCTTAACATGGTGTGCAAAGTAATCGGCACGAACAGCGCGGTCGGCACTCTTGACGGTGCCGGGGAGCATGTTTTGACCACCGATACCATGCCAGTAGTTAATGATTGCCTGCATCTGGGGCCACTGAGGGTCATTGGTAAGAACACGAAAATCATCTCCTTCATAGATATTAAGATTTCCGTTGTCAAACTCAAGAATGGCCGAGTGACCTTGAGCATCGGTGATACCCCAGTGAAGAGCCGAAACAGTGCCACCGTCAAATGTCGCGCCACCGATGCTGAAATTGTGTTCCTTAAGAACTTTCACAACCTCGGCAGTTGTCTCGTAACGATCAAGCATCCACGCTACAAATACCGATAACGACATTGGCGGTCGACCGTCAGTCTCGGGATTATTATAAATTGTACCCTTACAGAACAAGCCGTTAATTACGAGCCCTTTCTCATTCATACCCTCAGTGATACCGCCATCATAACCAACGGCATAAACGGCGCCATATTTTGAGGTCCATTCCAGCGCACCGGGAGCATCAGAGCTCACATGATGAAAACCGCGGGGATAGACATATAGATTTGTAGGAATAGGGGTTTTCCAGTCAAGTGAACGGCCCACAATTTTGAGTGAATCGTCACCAACATATAATACACGGGAGCAAGCTCCGGCCTGTTGAATACCTATACCGGTCAATGACGTCAAACCGAAAAGAGCTGCGAGAGCGAGAGATTTTTTCTTGTCCATAAAAATACAATTTATAGTAGTTGTTTCTATTGTCAGCATAATAGATCGATGAACCAAAAAATTACGTAATGGCAAATGTCATGATCTGATGATTTAACAATAATTACACTCTATATGTTCAAAACAAGGAGCCCTTTTTAAATAATTTCACAACAAAACAGGTAGTTATAGTCTCAACGGCTTGCTCAATTGGTAAAAATTACGTACCTTTGCATTTTCAAAGTTTAAACAAACTATGGTAAAAAAGAATGTTGATGTAGATTTGCTTTTTGAAACAAGCTGGGAAGTATGTAACAAAATCGGAGGAATTTATACTGTTCTGTCCACCAAAGCAAACACTCTACATAAATTATATAAAGACAATGTAGTTTTTGTCGGGCCTGATGTATGGTCTGAAAATAATCCCTCGCCCTATTTTGAGGAAGTCAAGACTCCGCTTGACAGCTGGAAGAAAACCGCTCTTCTACCTGAAGGGGTCAGCGTTCGCACGGGGCGATGGAATGTCCCCGGACGTCCTGTTGTTGTCCTGGTAAAGTTTGACTCGATGTATAGCTTGAATGATGCTCTATTTGGCGAGATGTGGAAAATATATGGCGTAGACTCGCTTCATGCCTATGGCGATTATGGTGAAGCTTGCGCTTTTTCACATGCAGCAGCCGCAGTCATTTGCTCTATTGTCAAATATTATGGCGACAAAAAGAAAAACATCATAGCCCATTTTGACGAATGGACTACCGGTATGGGGCTTTTGCTTGTAAAAGACCGTTGCCCTCAAGTAGCGACAATGTTTACAACCCATGCGACCAGCATTGGCCGTAGCATATGTGGCAACCAGAAGCCACTCTATGATTATCTCAAAGGATATAATGGTGACCAGATGTCGCGCGAACTCAACATGGAGGCAAAACATTCGCTTGAAAAGACAGCCGCGCGTCAGGCCGATTGTTTTACAACGGTTAGCAAAATTACAGCAATCGAGTGTGAACAGCTTCTCGAACGTCGTCCCGACATTGTGACCCCAAACGGATTTGAAAGCGGATTTGTACCCGCCAAGACAAAGATGAACGCGGCTCGCAAGGATGCCCGCACGTCATTACTTGACACGGCCCGTGCTCTTACCGGAATCGGATTTGAGGATGAGAATACATTTGTGGTCGTGACTTCGGGTCGTTGTGAATACCGTAACAAGGGGCTTGATATGTTCCTTGACTCGATGAATAAAGTACGAGAACTCAATCAGTCAAAACGAGTGCTTGCCTATGTGATGGTTCCGGCTTGGGTTAAAGACCCGCGTGCCGACCTCGCCCAACGACTCTCATCAAATGAGAAGCCCGGCACTGCTCTTCCTGAACCGGTAATCACCCACACGCTCAACAATCATGATAGTGATGCCGTTCTCGGTTCAATTCACCGCCTAAGATTTGAGAACCACCCCGATGACAATGTAACAGTTATATATGTTCCCTGTTATCTCAATGCCAACGATGGCATCTTCAATAAAACATATTATCAGATTCTTGCCGGTGTTGACGCTACCGTTTTCCCGTCCTATTACGAGCCATGGGGTTATACACCTCTTGAAAGCGTCGCTTTTGGCGTTCCGACCGTGACCACTTCTCTATCGGGATTTGGCCAATGGATTTTATCAGATGTCACTAACGGATTTAAAAATAGCGGTGTTGAAGTGGTTTCACGCACCGATCACAGCTATTGGGAATCGGTTGACAACATAGCCAACGCTATAATGTCGCTGATAAACGACAATAAAAAAGGCCTGACTACCATCTCGGCGGCTGCCCGCGACACTGCAGCAAAAGCCGCGTGGACCTATTTCATCGACTACTATATCGAAGCCTTTGACAAGGCCTTTGAGTCGCGTAACAAACGTATGAAAAAATAATATCATACTTATATATATCATATTTCAGAGATTCAAAAACGATTTAAAGGAGACGGATTATTCCCTGATTTCCTGTAAACAAAAAGATTAACAAAACATTAAAAATATCCAAACCGAATGAAACTTCAAGTAAGCAACACCAATGCACCAGCATGGCGCGATTTGACAGTAACAGCCGAACTCCCCTCTCGTCTCAAACCACTCGATGAGCTTGCCAAAAACCTTTGGTGGGTATGGAACAGTGAAGGCAAAACCCTTTTCCACGATATTTCACCCGAATTGTGGCGTTCGACAGGAGAAAATCCGGTAATGCTACTCCAGCAAATTTCATCAGACCGTCTCGATGAGATTCAGGCCGACAAAGATATGATGAACCGCATCAGCTCGGTTTACGCTTCTTTCAAAGAGTACATGAAACAGCCTATGCGCAAAGACATCCCCTCGGTTGCCTATTTCTCGATGGAATATGGTCTTTGCAACGCACTCAAAATATATTCAGGCGGTCTCGGTGTTCTCGCCGGTGACTATATCAAGGAGGCATCGGACAGCCGTGTTGACATGACCGCTGTCGGTTTCCTTTATCGTTATGGCTATTTTACCCAGTCGCTCTCGGTTGACGGACAGCAGATTGCCAACTACGAGCCCCAGAACTTCAATCAGCTTCCACTCGAGCAGGTTCTCGAAGCCGACGGCACTCCCATGATTCTTGAAGTGCCCTATCCCGGCCGCATCGTCTACTCTCACATCTGGCGTGTGAACGTTGGACGCATGAACCTCTACCTGATGGACACCGACTTTGACATGAATAGCGAGTATGACCGCAGCATCACCCACCAGCTCTATGGTGGCGATTGGGAAAACCGCATCAAACAAGAATATCTTCTTGGTATCGGCGGTATCCTCATGCTCAAAAAACTCGGCATCAAAACCGATCTCTATCACTGTAACGAAGGTCATGCTGCTCTTCTCAACCTGCAGCGTCTCGTCGATTTTGTTCAGGAACAACATCTTGATTTCAATGTAGCGCTCGAACTCGTTCGCGCTTCATCGCTCTATACTGTCCACACCCCCGTACCTGCCGGTCACGACTACTTTGACGAAGGTCTCTTTGGCAAATACATGGGTGAATATCCCGCTAAACTCGGTATCAGCTGGAATGACCTCATGAACATGGGTCGTGAAAACCCCGATACCAACGAACGTTTCTCAATGAGTGTATTTGCTCTCAACACCTGCCAGGAAGCCAACGGTGTAAGCTGGCTCCACGGTGAGGTATCAAAGAAAATGTTTGCCGGCATCTGGAAAGGTTACGGATGGCAGGAATCTCACGTAGGTTATGTCACCAACGGTGTCCACATGCCAACATGGGCCGCTTCGGAATGGAAAGCATTTTATGCTGACAAACTTGGCAAACAGGTATTTACTGACCAGTCAAATCCTGAGGCTTGGAAAGGCATCTTCTCGGTTCCCGATGAAGAAATATGGAATATGAGAATGACGATGAAACACAAATTCATCGACTTTGTAAAACGCGACTTCAAAGCCAAATGGCTCGCACAGCAGCGCGACCCGTCGGCTGTGATGAGCATCGTTGACAAAATTAACCCCAATGCTCTTATTATCGGTTTTGCCCGCCGTTTTGCCACCTACAAACGCGCCCATCTTCTCTTTACCGACCTTGAGCGTCTGTCGCGCATCGTAAACAACGAGCAGTTCCCGGTACAGTTTATCTTCTCAGGTAAAGCACACCCCGCCGACGGAGCTGGTCAGGGACTCATCAAGCGCATCATGGAGATTTCACGCATGCCCCAGTTCCTTGGCAAGATCATCTTCCTTGAGGATTATAACATGATTGTTGCAAAACGTCTTGTCAGCGGCGTGGACATCTGGCTCAACACACCGACCCGTCCTCTCGAGGCTTCAGGTACATCGGGCGAAAAAGCCGAAATGAACGGCGTTCTCAACTTCTCGGTTCTTGACGGATGGTGGTATGAAGGCTACCGTTTCAACGAAAAAGCAGGTTGGGCCCTCACCGACAAACGTACATTCTCACCCGAACAACAGGAGCAGCAGGACAAACTCGATGCCGCTACCATCTACTCGATGCTTGAGAACCAGATTATACCTCTCTACTTCAAGAAAAACTCGGCCGGCTATTCACCCGAGTGGATTGAATATATCAAAGGTTCAATCGGCGATATCGCTCCTCACTTCACTATGAAGCGAATGATCGATGACTATATCAGCCGTTTCTATGACAAAGAAGCAGCCCGTTCAAAACGTCTCTCTCAGAACGATTATGCCCTTGCCAAAGAAATCGTCGCATGGAAAGAAAACATCGCTCAGCTCTGGGACGGTGTCAAGGTTATTGATGTTATCACTTCAAACGTTACAAACGCTGTCACCGGCACTGAATATGAGACAACTATCGTCATCGACACTAACGGTATCGGCCGCGACCTCCATGTTGAACAGGTTGCCTACCGTGCTGAAGGCGGTGAGGAAATACTCTCAAGCACCTCACAGTTTGAAGTAGTGAAAGAAGAGAGTAACATTATTACCTATTCACTCAAAGGAACAATCAAAAATGCAGGTGTATTCCGCTTTGGATACCGCATCTATCCGTACAACAACGAACTCCCCCACCGTCAGGACTTCGCTTATGTACGCTGGATTTGATACGTTTTTCATTTAATATAGTTTAATTGGTTCAAGCTCGGACAGTGATGCCCGAGCTTGTTTTTTAATTATCATTTTTGAGAGATAATATAGTTGATTTTAACTCTAAAATGACTATCTTTGTATTAAAATTTAAGAAAAAAAATGGCTCAGCCAATTACAACCGGCTTACACCGCATCAGACCGTCACAATTTGTCAGAACAGTGGCACGAACAAAAACTACCGCTCTGACATCAATCGTCGCGGCTTTTATTATAGCCGCTTTTATTGCCGGAATGACTGTGAACAGCGCTTTTTATCTCGCTATTCCGGCATTTCTTCTTGTTATTGTCCCGGCTGTAATCTCCATGATTTTTTTCTACTATGCACTCTCTCCGACTGCCGCCATGCTGACACTCCCCCATCGTCTGGCATTCAGCGATGACACGGTTGACATCGACTACTTTGACCCGGAAGTCAAACATGAAGATGACATCAATCTACAGGAGGTGTCACCTCGACATAGTTCAACTCACTGCACATCAACGCTCCAAGCCCGATTGCTTACAACCGAAATACTGATAACATCTGCCGATAAACCTGACAAAATTGTGGCGATTGTGCCATTTGACACCTTTAAATCGTCTGAAAATCTCGCTTCGGCAATGTTATGTCTCAACATTAAGACCACCGACAATATCGAATTATGACAATTATTGAAAAAATAGAAAGCCAACCAAATCCAACATTTTCATTTGAAGTTCTCCCTCCGCTCAAAGGCAAAGGTATCGACAGCCTTTTCCAAAGAATAGAGAAAATCATTGAATATGACCCGGCATATATAAACATCACAACCCATCGTAGCGAGGTTGTATTTAAATCGACAGCCGACGGTCTTTACCGCAAAGTGTCTGAACGTTCACGTCCAGGAACCGTCGCTGTTGCAGCAGCAATACAAAACCGCTATCACATCGAAGCTGTCCCTCACATCATATGCTCAGGCTACTCTCGTCTTGAAACAGAGTATGCGCTGATTGACCTGAGTTTTTTAGGAATAACCAATCTACTGCTGCTCAGGGGCGACAAAGCTAAACATGACAGCCGTTTCACGCCTAATGTCGACGGACACGCTCATGCCTCCGAACTTCAAACACAGGTTAACGCCTTTAACGAGGGATTGTTTATAGACGGTACACCGATGGATGCACCGCTTTCGGTTCCTTTTTCCTATGGTGTGGCGGCTTATCCCGAAAAGCATGAGGAGTCTCCCAACATGGAACTCGACCTCATGTGGCTTAAAGCCAAAGTCGATGCCGGAGCTTCATATGCTGTCACTCAGATGTTTTTTGATAACGAAAAATATTTCAAATTTGTCGAAATGGCTCGCGAGGCAGGTATAAATG
>JAIDNJ010000026.1 GCA_029063895.1 Muribaculaceae bacterium
ATAGCTTCCAACCATGTGCAGATGACCTACTATTTTGCCTTTGTCATTTTTGCATTGGTCGTGGCATTTCTTGTCGATGCGATTAAAAAGCACCGTATCGCCAGTTGGGGAAAGGCTACAGGAATGCTTGCGATAGCCGGTGTGCTTGCCGTGGGCGCCAATCTGCCAAATCTCTACAACACCTATGAATATTCAAAAGAGACAATGCGTGGAGGTCACTCTGAACTGACTCAGGCTGTGACTGACAGTTCAAACAGCTCGGACGGTCTCAACCGTGATTATATCACCCAATATAGCTATGGACGTGCCGAGACTTTCTCGCTGCTTATTCCCAATGTTAAAGGCGGTGCTTCGGCTAAACCGGTCAAGGGTGAGATGCAGGCATTGTCGCTCAGTGATCTTGATGAGGCTCAGGAGATGCTCAACAACGGTTCGATTGACCCCGCTCAAGGTCAGTTCCTGCAATATCTGTCACAATATTTTGGTGAGCCCGAGGGCACAAATGGTCCGGTTTATGTCGGTGTGATTATATTTGCCCTCTTCCTTGTCGGGTGTTTTATTGTCAAAGGTCCGCTCAAATGGGCTTTGGTGGTGATGACCGTGATTTCGCTTTTGCTTGCATTGGGACGCAACTGCATGTGGTTTACCGATTTCTTCATAGACTACATACCTATGTATAGCAAATTCCGCACGGTTGAAAGTATCCTTGTCATTGCCGAGTTTACTATACCGGTTCTCGCGATTCTCGCGCTGCAAAAGATTATTACAGCACCACGTGAGCACAAAACGGCGGTGTGCTGGGCTTTTGGTATAGTTGCATTCTTTTGTCTTGCGGGTTTGTTTGCCCCGAGTTTCTATGGCAATGTCGTGACTTCAAACGACGAACAGGTATCGGCAATGATTGGACAGCAGCTTGCCGCCCAGGGATATCCTCGTGAGGTTATATCTATGTTCAGCCTTGATAATCCGACCATATACCAGACCGTGAAATCGCTCAGATACTCGATGATTCAGAGCGATTCACTGCGCAGCCTTGTTTTCCTGGCGATAGCATTTGGCGCTCTTGCTCTACTTTATTTTGGTAAATTCAAGGCTATATGGACTACTGCGATAGTCGGTGTTCTTGTCCTTATTGACCTTTATTCGGTCAACAAGCGATACATAAATCATGAGAGTTTTGTAGCCGAGACGATGGCTATGACCGATCCGTTCCCAATGTCAGGGGCCGACCGTCAGATTCTCAACGATACTACCACCTATTACCGTGTGATGGATCTTCAGCGTTTCTGGCAACCCGCTCCGTCCTATCGACACAAGACTATCGGCGGCTATCATGCTGCCAAACTCACCCGTTATCAGGACCTCATCGACCGTCATCTCGCCGCTGTAACAATGGGACGTCCGGCCGATGCCGACATGCGTGTACTCGACATGCTCAACGCCCGATATATTGTCACATCGCCCGACCAGGCGGTTGTCAATCCCAATGCACTCGGCAATGCATGGTTTGTCGATAATCTTGATTTTGTAATGGGTGCCGATGCCGAGATGGACGCGCTCGACACGATTGACCCGGCAACCGAGGCTGTCGCCGATGAAAAATTCAAGGATGTCATCAAAAATGCTTCGCCCAAAGAACAAGGCGATACTATTTACCTTACAAAATATGCGCCCAACCGTCTCACCTATCATAGCGATAGCAAGGGAGACCGTCTGGCTGTGTTCTCCGAGGTTTATTTTCCCTATGGATGGCACGCCACTGTCGATGGCAATCCTGCCTCAATCGGCCGTGTCAATTATATTCTCCGTGCAGTTAATATTCCGGCAGGATCTCACACTGTCGAGATGTGGTTTGACCCCAAATCGATTCACACTACCGTGTCGGTAGCAACCGCCTCGGTAATTCTCATATATTTGTTGCTGGCAGGAGCGCTTTTTATGCTTTTTAAAAACTACCGTCCGGCTGCCGACGATAAATGAGACGTATAAAACGATTGCTTAATGCCCCTTTGAGGTTACGTACATCCCGAGGATTCGGGGTGCACTCGCCGTTTGCATTCTCGTTTATTCTTAATGTGCTGAAACAGCGGTATTCATTTTATAGTTACAAGAATCAGGTTAAACGGACAAAGGTTGCCCGGCGTCACGCAGGGACTGTGCCGGCGAGTTCGGTTCAGCATCTGGTTTTTCGCATCTGCAACCGCTTTCGCCCTGCTGTTGTCTTTGAAATAGGACATTCATGTGGCCTTGAAGCGATGGCTGTTATCGACAGTTCGACCGCATGCAAGGTGATGAGCTATGACCACCGCCCCGCATCTCCGTTGTTTGAGCACGTGACGGCACATTGTAGAGACCGCATCACAATCGAGCCTAATTTCAGTAGCAGTGTCGAGGAATATAACCGGCTCACTACAGAATCAACACCGATGGTGATGGTCAACTGTGCCGAAAACATAGATACCGACCGGGACTTCATTTTATCATTGCTGAGACGTGACGGTGTAGCTGTTTTTACCAATATAAAACGTGACAGCGTCACCTCGGGTTTGTGGGAAGAGGTCAACGACCGTCTCGAGTCCCACGGAATGACGTTTACCAATGATCGTTTCGGCGTGATTGTCGGATTGTCTCACCTCCCGCGCCAACGCTATAAATTGTGGCTATGACCGAGAAACGACGTATTGATGATATAGACCGCATCCTGCGCGGATTTGGTGCCTATCTTCGGCTTGAGCGCGGTCTTGCCGACAATACGCGCGAGAGCTATTTGTTTGATATTGCCAAATTCATCGAGTTTCTCAAACGCGAGAGTCAGACCCTTAGAAGTGTCACTGATGAATCGCTTCAGGCGTTTGTGGCCGACCTGCACGACCTTGGGATTGCGCCACGTTCACAGGCAAGAATTATTTCGGGCCTCAAATCTTTTTTTAAATATCTCAAGGCCGAGAATTATATTGACGAGGATCCTACCATAAATCTTGAGTCACCCCAGACAGGACGACATTTGCCCGAGGTGCTGACAGTCGAGCAGATTGACATGCTCATTGACGAGATTGACAAATCTACTCCCGAAGGACGGCGCAACAATGCAATTATCGAAGTGATGTATGGCTGCGGATTGCGCGTCAGCGAGCTTGTAAATCTTGAAATCAATAAGCTCTTTTTTGACGACGGATATATTGTTGTTACCGGTAAAGGAAGCAAGGAACGTATCGTCCCTATATCGGACGTAGCCATTGACCTCGTAAGCAGCTATTTGACCGAGCGTGCCCAGCTTGATGTAGTGGCCGGTGAAGAAAATATACTCTTTCTCAATCGTCGCGGTCACCGACTCACCCGACAGATGATTTTTACAATTATCAAGCGGCTGGCTCGTCAGACAGGAATCGCAAAGGAAATTTCGCCTCATACTCTGCGCCATTCATTTGCTACCCATCTGCTCGAGGGTGGAGCCAATCTCCGCGCCATCCAGCAGATGCTCGGGCACGAGTCTATCGCCACCACCGAGATCTATTTACACCTCGATACGTCAAACCTGCGTCGTGAAATACTCGAGCATCATCCCCGAAATATTTTTATATAAGCCAAAAAGACTGTATCTTTGTGGATGAATTGCAATGTAGCGAATATCAGCAATCTAAAAATTGATAAGACCATATTTTGTTGATTAATCATTGTAGTTGTAATAATCAGGAATATAATTGAGTTTGATCATGATAAAATCAAAAAAATCTAAAGGCAGAAAAGAAAAAATTACTGACAACCTTGTCAGAGATTTTTTCATGCAATTTTCCGATGATATTATTATTGAGCAGGAGACCTCAGAAAATCCTTCAATAGATAAACTGTTACAGACTGCATCAAAAAAAGGTTTAGGGCACGGGTATCCTGATTTTATCATACAATATAAAAAGGATAAGAATTTTTTAATCGTAATTGAAGATAAGGCCGATAAATTGTATCATGAAAGCAGTGATCATAAACAATATGATAAATATGCGGTTGATGGTGCGTTATTATATGCCTCCTATCTTTCAAAATCATTTGATGTACTTGCAATCGCTGTTAGCGGGACCAGTGCCGATGATTTAAAAGTATCCCATTTCCTTCATTTAAAGGATGAGGCAAAGGCTTTTCCTTATTTTGGAGACTGTTTGCTTTCGCCGGAGGCTTATTATGTCGGTGTCAACTCATCTGAAGAAAAGAAAAGGCAGGATTATGATAAATTGTTGGACTACACCCGTGTCCTCAATACAAAGCTTCATTCAATGAAAATTGATGAAGCCGAGCGCTGTATATTAGCCAGCTGCATATTATTGGCACTGCGACTGCCCCATTTTAAATACTACTATACCACGGAGGATAATCAGACTATTCTTGCCGATCACATGATAAATGACGTGATGGATTGGTTTAAAAAAGAAAATGTCGGACGAAATAAGATTGATATTATCGAATCAAAGTACTCGGTTATTCGTGGTATGTTTGCTCAAAAAAGCAAAGAAAATAAATTACAGAGTCTTATTAAAGACATGGCCGATAATATTGATGCGTTTGAGAAAACCAATCGATATTTTGATGTCTTGGGACAGTTATATGTTGCATTCTTGCGCTATGCAAATACAAGTAATGACTTAGGAGTGGTTTTAACTCCTACGCATATCACAGAGTTTTTTGCTGAGGTTGCAGGTGTTAACAAGACCTCGGTTGTATTTGATAACTGTACAGGTACGTGTGGTTTTCTTATCGCCGCTATGAGTAAAATGATTGAAGATGCCAAGGGTGATATTTTTATAGAAAAATCGATTAAGAAAAATCAGCTTATCGGTATAGAAAAAGGTGACAAGATGTATTGCCTTGCCGCTTCCAATATGGCAATTCATGGTGATGGAAAAACCAACATATTGCCTGAAAGCGGATTGGATCCTAAGGTTATAAAGAGTATAAAAGCCGGTATTGAAGACCCCGATACCGGTATTGTGTATAAGCCGAGTGTAGGATTGCTTAATCCACCTTATAAGGCCGACAAGAAAAATGATGAAGAAGAACTTGAGTTTGTGAAATGGAATCTGGAAGCATTGGTTGAAGGCGGTGTATGTGTAGCTATTGTGCCGATGCAATGTGCAATAGCAGGTGAAAAAAAGGCACGTATTTATAAACTCAAAAAAGAATTACTTGAGAAACACACGCTTGAGGCTGTTTTTTCAATGCCCGATGAGCTTTTCTATAATTCAGATAAGAGTGTGGTGACGTGTGTTATGGTATTTACCGCTCATAAAAAACATCCGGTCAATAAGGAAACCTTTTTTGGTTATTTCAAGTATGATGGCTTTGAGAAACGTAAAAATTTAGGAAGGATTGACGCCCGAGGTCGTTGGAGTAAAATTAAGGAAGAGTGGCTCTATTTATTCAGAAATAGAAAGGAAGTTGCCGGAAAGAGTGTAATGAAGCGTGTAACGGCTAAAGATGAATGGTGTGCCGAGGCCTATATGGAAACGGACTACAGCACCTTGTCTCAGAAAGATTTCGTGAATACAATAAAGCAGTACATAGCATATAAATTTCTTAGCAATGAAGAAACTGTCTGACATATTTGAATGTTGGTATGGCGTTAATCTTGAATTGGTTCGTTGCCAAGAAACACCCGGCGGTATTCCTTTTGTTTCAAGGACAAGCACTAATAATGGAGTGGTCGCCCGTGTCGAGAAAATAGACGGGGTAGAACCTAATCCGCCCCACACGTTGAGCCTTGCCGGAGGCGGTAGTGTGTTATCCTGTTTCTATCAGGATGAGGAGTATTACAGCGGACGCGATTTGTTTGTGTTGGCACCGAAACAGAAGATGTCAAAAAATGAAATGCTGTTGTATAGTTATATTATTGGAACCAATAAGTATAAATATAATTACGGTCGACAGGCAAATAAGACTTTTAGAGACATAATGCTTCCTGAGTTATCGGAATTATCATCTTTACGTGATGTTTTGATTAATCCCGATTTGCAATTTGATAGTGATTCAGTCTCGGATAAGCATCTTTCTTTGATTGATGTAAGTTGGGATTGGTTTGATTTGACTCCTACTCTTTTTAGCTTTTATCGTGGAAAAAGATTGACAAAGGCCGACAGTATAAAGGGTGATATTCCTCTTGTAACGGCCGGTCAAGCCAATCAAGGTATAAGGGAGTATGTTGAAAATGACATGGAGGTCTATCATAATTGCTTGACAATAGACATGTTTGGATACTGTGTTTATCGAGAGTATGATTTTTGCTGTGATGACAATATTCTGGTTTTAATACCAAATTTAGAGATGTCAAAATATGTTATGCTCTTTATTGCCACTGTAATTAACATGGATATGTATAAATTTGCCTATGGTCGCCAATATAGACAAAAAACACTCTTGAAACATAAGATAAAACTTCCGGTTGACGGAAATGGTAATATTAATATGAAATTTATGGAAGACTACATTAAGGGCTTGCCTTATTCAAAGAATCTGTAAATTAGAAGAGATAATAATTTGTCTGAGATTGAAAAAACTTGGACAAAATCACAATATACTGTGATTTTTGTTTGAATCAGCTTTTTTTAATCCTTAGTTTTACAGTAAAATCACACCGCATTGTGATTTTGGTTGATGATTGGGCGGTTTACAAAAGAATATTTTAAGGTTCAAGATATTGAATTTGTATCACGTTTAAACTTTAAATAGGGTAGTCTTGTTGTATATATAGTTTAATTATATTATTTTTGCATTCATAAATTCTCACAAAATTCAACTATGGGTAAATTCATCAACGACTTCAAGGAATTTGCAATGAAGGGTAATGTTGTCGACATGGCAGTCGGTGTTATCATCGGCGGTGCATTCGGCAAAATCGTTTCGTCGCTCGTAAATGACATGATTATGCCTGTCATCAGCTTGTGTACAGGTAGTGTCAACTTCAAGGATCTCAACACAGTCCTTCGTCCCGAGGAGCTCGATGCTGCCGGTGAGGTAGTGCGCGAGGCAGTTACTTTCAACTATGGTATGTTTATCCAGAATATAGTTGATTTCCTCATCATCGCCTTCTCTATCTTTGTTGCCATCCGCTTTATGATGCGCTTTAAAAAGAAAGAGGAAGAGGCACCAGCCGCTCCCGCCGAACCCTCAAACGAAGAAAAACTTCTCTCGGAGATTCGCGACCTCTTGAAAAAACAGGAAGAAAAATAATATCGGTCGTTGTTTAAAATGACTGAAAAAAACGATAACCGTAATGTACCCATGAAGCCGGTCTTTTTGATCGGCTTCATGGGTTCTGGTAAAACCACATTATGTAATGCCCTGACGGCTCGCACAGGACTCCGTTCGGTCGACCTCGATGATTTTATCGAGAACGAAGCCGGTATGTCGATAAAGGAGTTTTTTGCACGCTATGGCGAAGAACAATTTCGTCAGCTCGAGTCTCGTTCCCTTGCCAGCGCGGCGGCCTCGGGGTTTGACATCATTGCATGTGGAGGCGGAACTCCATGTTTCAATAACAATATGGAACTGATGAATCGTCTTGGCAAGACGGTTTATCTTTATGTTTCAGACGATATTCTATTTTCACGGCTGGCGGTTGCCCGCTACCACCGTCCGCTGATTGCGTCGCTCGACGACGACCGGTTGCGCCGGTTCATATCTGATAAAATTGCTGAACGAAGTCCGTTCTACCGGCAGGCGACCGAAATTTTTGACGCATCGTTTCTTGAGAGCGAAGACCAGATTGAACGCTCGGTCGCTATTTTTAAGGAAAAATTCTTATAAACCAATCCAATAATGACTTCACACCCCGACTATGCCGATATAACTGATCCCCGGCTGATGGAAACAATCCGTCGGCCTCGCATTTTTTCAATAGGACTGCCACGATGTGACGGTGAAAATGAAAAACGGTTTCCGCTCACACCCGAGGGGGTCAACATGCTTGTCGAGCGCGGGTTTGTGGTCAAGATGGAATCTGATGCAGCGGCCTCGATTCATTATTCCGATAATGCCTATACACGTCAGGGCGCACGCATTGTAGACCGTCAGGAAACACTCTTGTGTGACATAGTCATTCATCTGGCGCCGATGAAAGTGACTGAAATCAAAAAGCTGCGCCGTGGGGCAATGTTGCTCACTCTGCTCCATATTCATCACCAGAAGCCTGAAGTCATAAAAGAATTACTTACTCACGGTATTCTCACCATCGCAGTCGACCTTATAACTGATGACAATGGCAATCATCCGTTTGCCGATATTCTTGAGGAGATTGACGGACGAGCATCTATCGCTCTCGCCTCATCGTTGCTTGCCGACTCGTCACGAGGTAAGGGAATACTACTCGGCGGTATTGCCGGACTAAATCCGTGTGAGGTAATGATTATAGGGTCAGGAATCGGAGCGATTGCCGCCGCCCGTTCGGCAACCGGGCTTGGCGCGATTGTCCGTATGTTTGACAACGACGTTTATTCGCTGAGAACAGCAATCAGGGAACTTGGACCGAGTGTGATTGGGTCGGCACTCCATCCCAATGTCATGAATAAAGCTTTAGCGGCTGCCGATATTGTCATTATTACACCGACTACACGTCTTGTTGTAATTGGTCAGGATAGTGTCTCGGAAATGAAAAAGGGAGTGATATCTTTTGATTTGACGTGCCGCGAAGGACTGTCATTCCCGTCGTTGCCTACGGTCGACCTCTCATCGGCTTTGCCCGACGACAATCATGGCGACGGACGCGTATGTTATATTCACGCCGGCAGTGCCGTTCCGCGCACGGCATCGATGGCTTTAAGCAACACATTTATCACGATGCTCGATGACGTTCTCACTCTTGAAGGAGTGACTAACGCACTTAAACTATCTCCCGGCCTCCAGACGGCGACAATCACTTTTATGGGTAAACTCGTCAACGCACAGGTAGCCCGTGAGGTTAGCATGCGTCATGTCGATATCTCGCTGTTTATTCAGCTTTCTTAAAATCAATTAGCATTTATTATGGCGTCACATCACCGCAAATTTTATGTAGTCTGGGAAGGTCATGCCCCCGGTATTTATGATTCATGGGACGAATGTAAACTTCAGGTTGAGGGTTATCCCGGGGCAAAATTCAAGGCTTTTGATTCTCAGGAAGCCGCCACTCTCGCTTTCCGTGGAACTTATGAGGAACAGGCCGAGCTGATAAAGGCAATTGCATCCCATCGTAGCGTCAAAGTTAATTATGCCGCTATTCCCGAGATACGTCTTGATGCAATCTCGGTTGACGGGGCGTGCAGCGGCAATCCCGGTATGATGGAGTACCGTGGTGTGAGAGTAGGTGACGGTGAGGAGATTTTTCATGTGGGCCCTCTACCCGACGGCACCAACAATGTGGCCGAATACCTCGCTCTCGTCCACGTATTCGCGCTTCTCGATAAAAAAGGTGATTATACCACTCCTATATACTCTGACAGCCGCACGGCCCTCTCGTGGCTCTCTAATCGAGGGCATCGTTCAAAGCTCGCGGCGACTCCGCGCAACGGAAAGATTATGGAGATGCTTGCTCGCGCCGACGCGTGGGTCCGCACCCATCCGCTCCGCAATCCGGTTTTCAAGTGGGATACTGAAAACTGGGGCGAGATCCCTGCCGATTTTGACAGGAAATAGAGTGTTTTGGATCACATATTTGAAGCGTAAGTATTTTTGACAGGGGTACAGTAGAACAATAAAATTAGGTCGGTCTCAAAAACAATAAAGACCTGGTTCATAACCGATTGGTAGGGACGTGATATTTCACGTCCTATTCAGATAACGCATGCTTGCATTGAAATGAACCGCAGATTTCAGGGATTAAAAGATTAATATTAATGGATAATTAGAGTAACGTTGATCTCTATGGTACAGCATCGAATTTTTTTATATCCTTTGAGACGGTGAGTATTAAAAAAACAACAGAGTTAACTATGTATAGTAACCCACTTCGATTAACTTGAGCCGCGGAAAATGAGGACACAAAATATGAAGTTGGGCTTAGCTCATAGATGTATTAATGACTCGTAGGTTAGAGTAAATTTTATGATTCAAATTGTAAAATAAAAGATTCCTTAGTTCATTAGGGATTTTTCTAAGCTGCATTGACAAGTCAACGCTTAAAATATCCCGAATGAGCCAAAACTCATACCGATGAAAACCGTCGGCATAATTATTAAAAGGTGTATGCCAAGTTAATTGAGAAAGAATATTCGGCCGGATTATAGGATGGTGATATGACTACGATATCTGGACATGGATTATCCCATTTAAACCACTTTTGATATAACGGAAGCATCCAATAGCCTAGCCTCGCAGATAGTATGCCTATCCCCGCCCCTGCAATAACATCGTTTAGCCAATGACGACCATTATAAAGACGCAGGAAGGCAATACCAACAGCAACGGTATAAGCCCCGATTCCTAAATTAAGACCATATTCTTCTCTCATTAATTCTGCTCCGGTAAACACGGTGGCTGTATGTCCTGATGGAAACGAATTCCTTGCATTGGAATCCGGCCTTTTTTCTTTGAATGAATATTTACCAATATTTGTCAACGCTGTCATGGTTAGGTAGGCGGTAGCTTCTACCATGATACGCTCTTTAAAACCGTGTTTTGATTTGATACCGATTGATCCAAATGTCAGGTAAGTTAGAGCAGGAAGATATTGGATATAATCATCGGCACGAAAGAAATGATTTCCACGCAGATTATCCATTTTGTTTTTGATGTTTATATCTAACTTTTTGAATGCTCCATTGTATACTCCCAAAGTACCAACAGCTATAAGAGCTCCCGGTAAAATTAGCTGTTTAATATTTAAATTAGAACATTCAGTTTTGTAGTGATTGGAAACTAATGTGCTGTCAAGCGACAAGGTGTTGTCAAGCGACAAGGTGTTGACAGGTCGCTTTGTATCCTGAAAAATCATATCTGATGATTCTTCAAAATAGGATGTTTGTGCGTAGCCACAGACTTGTGAAGTAAGAAGTCCCAATATTATTAGACCTCTAACCAATCCATTTTTGTTCATTGGCATATCGTTTATGCGAATGCCAATGCTCATAAATCAAATTCGACGAATGCAAAAGCATGGGCAATGACTGCCCAGAATGCACCCGTCGGATTGGTGTTATGAACGGCAAGTCACGCCCATGCAATGCACGGACGTTCGCGACTTGCTCCACATTCATAACACAAATGAAATTTCCGACGTTTCATTCTGATTGGAACAAATAGCAAACGCTATTAATAATGTTATTAGAAGCCTCTGCTTCCGATTTTTTTCAATTGCAAAGTTACAACTTTTTACGATTCATATCAATAGTTTGAGCAGAAATAAGTTTGGTTATAGATTCATCTATAACCAAACCTATAAATAATACAGGGCAAAAGAGAATTGTCCATATCAGTTTTTCTTTTCACACGCCCCCATCTCTATCTTCATCTCGACCACTGAAAGAAGAAACAAGGCAAATAAAGATAATGACTGCAAATTTATAAATCGTTTCTGGTAGTTTTTAGCAAATTGCCATAATAGTACGAATTTAGTACAATCCCTCACAGTTATGACACAGATAATCAGAATAAATATATCTTAAACTATAATTGAAGTCAGTTTTTCAGGCATGTGACCGGGACAACATAGACGTTGTCTTTGCGCTGATACGCTATATTTCCGGTTGCAGTCAAAACCATCATGAATGCAGGTGATGACATCTTGTCGGTATCGATTTTGTCCCTAAGTTTTAGAAGATTTGTTGCGCCTTCCTCGATAAGTTTATCACCCCCAAGCTTGATTTCGATTAACCCATACTGACCGTTGCGCAGGTGGATAACAGTATCACATTCGAGTCCAAGATTGTCTCGGTAATGGTATACATCCCCACCTAACGACTCAGCATACACACGAAGATCGCGGACACATAAGTTTTCAAAAATAAAACCGAATGTCTTCAGGTCTACCATCAAATCTTTGGGGCCAATACCCAGAGAGGCTGCCGCTATTGACGGGTCGACAAAATAACGGGTATCGCTTGTTCGAATGGCAGCTTTACTTCTTAGATTCGGATTCCACGCCGGCATATCTTCTACGACAAAAATTTGTTTAAGGACATTGATGTATGACTGAACGGTTCTTACGTCAAAGGTGCTATTCTTCCTTATCAATAAGCGGCACGGCAGAACCTGTCAAGATAAACTGACCGTCCTCATTGCGGTGATCTACTGTAAAACGTATTGCGTCCCAAAGTTTTGGAGTAATCTGCCATTCATCAATAAGCCGAGGAACATTACCGTCCAAAATTAGGTTAGGGTCAATACTTACAGCTTCAATATAGCTGTCTCTAAGCTGAGGATTATCCATATAAATGATGCTGCCGCCTTGTTGTTCGGCAGTTGTGGTCTTTCCACACTATTTAGGGCCGACAATAAGTACAGCTCCCATTCCTTTCAATTTTTTTGATAGAATTGAGTCAACGAGGCGTGGCTTGTATCCTGGTTTTGACATGCGTTTTATATCTTATTGTTTGTCGATACAAAGGTGATAAATAATTCTTTGGTATACAAAATATTACAACAAAAATGTATGAAATGTAGACAAATTAATGTATGAATTGTAGAAGATTCAATGTATGAAATGTAGACAGATTGATGTATGAATTGTAGATTTTGCAGAAAAAAGACTGTGTCGTAATGAAGGTTTTGGGATGCAATTCATTACGGCACAGCCTCTTTTTGAGATTTTATATATTGAATTTTACTTCAGATTATCGGGATTGTCGGGGTCGGTATACCAACGTGAGTATTGGAGGTAGTTGTGGGCAATCTTGACATTCATCTCACGGGCCTTTTCGGGCTCAACCATTTTGATGAATTTGGCGGGTGCGCCACCCCAAAGTTCGTTGGGGCCGATGATTGTTTTTGACAGCACGACCGAACCGGCGGCTACCAATGCACCCTCGCCTACAACAGCGTCGTCCATCACCACAGCACCCATACCTATAAGGGCATAATCGTGTATTTTAGAGCCGTGGATAGTGACATTATGACCGATAGACACATGGTTGCCAATCTCTATTGTCGATTTTTGGTAAAGAGTGTGGAGCACCGAGCCATCCTGAATGTTAACGTTATTGCCAATCTTGATTGAGTTGACGTCGCCGCGGATAACGGTGTTGAACCACACGCTGCAATGATCGCCCATGACAACGTCACCGACGATTGTAGAGTTCTCGGCAAGGAAACAATCCTTGCCGATGACTGGAGTAAAACCTCTGACAGGTATAATCAAGGCCATTATCGGTTATTATTAACGGGTTAAAGGCTGAGTTTTTTTGTTAAGCCACTCGAGGTTGGCGCCGGTGAGTCCGGGTGCGAGTTTCTCGCGGACCATGGTGTGATAGTCGTTAACCCACTTGATTTCCTCATCGGTCATGATTGTGGTGTCAAAGAGGTTAAGATCAAACGGGAATAGGGTGAGAGTCTCGAAGCGATAGAAGTTACCAAACTCGGTTGTGAAAGCGGGGACGGTGAGCACGAGGTTCTCGCAACGGATGCCATGAATGTTCTCGCGATAGAGACCGGGCTCGTTTGAGGTAATCATACCCGGAGTGAGCGGAGTATTGACATGGTTCAGACGGATACTCTGGGGACCTTCATGAACGTTGAGGAAGTGTCCTACGCCGTGACCGGTGCCGTGGAGATAGCTGAGACCGTTTTGCCACAGGAACTGACGTGCAAGAGCGTCAAGCTGGTCACCACGGGTGCCTTCGGGGTAGATTTGAGATCCGAGGGCGATGTGACCTTTCATCACGAGGGTGAAATCGCGGCGCTGTTCAGCAGTGGTCTTGCCCATCGAGATTGTGCGGGTAATATCAGTTGTGCCGTCGAGATACTGTGCGCCAGAGTCGATAAGTAAAAGATTTTCGGCCGAAATTTCAACATCCGTTTCAGGAGTAGCCGAGTAGTGAACGATAGCACCGTGAGCACCATATCCGGCGATAGTCTCGAAGCTCATGTCAAAATAAAGGGGCTGCTGCGAGCGATACTTGGTGAGAATTTCAGAGACACCGATTTCAGTGAGACGACCGCCGGCGGCTACGGTTTCCTCTATTTCGCGGAAAGCGCCAACAAGAGCGCGACCGTCTTTGATCATAGCCTCACGTGTACCCTCGATCTGCGCCTGATTTTTACAGCCCTTGAGCATGGCTACCGGCGAGATGTCGGTAACGATGGCACGGTCACCGAGGATAGCGCGTGAAGCGCCTGAGTTGCGGGCAGCCACAAGAAGAACCTTTTCTTCAGCGGGGAGAGCGGCAAGGAAGCCCGCCACCGAGTTATATGGAGCAACAGCGATATTACGTTTTGCAAGATAATCGGCAACCTCGGCATTAATTTTCTCGGGAAGGATGAAAAGAGTGGATCCTTTGGGTGAAATGTAAAGGAAGCTGATGGCGACGGGGTTGCAGTTTACGTCACGAGAGCGGATGTTGAGCGCCCATGCTATCTCATCGAGAGCCGAGATAAACACGGCATCGGCACCCTGCATGCGTGCGTTGCCGAGAATATCGTTGATTTTGTCAGCGGCATCGCGTCCGGCATATTTGTTTTCATGGATAAACGCGGGAGCATCGGGTAGTGCGGGACGGTCGGTCCATACAGCGTCGATGATGTCGGCATCAACTTTGAGTTCGAGTCCGTGGGCTTTGAGTGTATTGCGGAGAGCTTCGGTTTCGTTTACAGAGAATACCCAGCCGTCAACACCGACAACCGAACCCTTGACAAGATTCTGTACGAGATAGTCGGCAATGCCAGGGGTAGCCGGCAAACCTTCTTTCATAAGTTTGATGCCTGTTCCTTCGAGCTGGTTGGCAGCCTGGATAAAGTAGCGTGAGTCGGCCCATAGAAGAGCCTCGGCGGGGGTAACTACAAGCGTACCTGCCGAACCGGTAAAACCGCTCAAAAAGCGGCGCACCTGAAAGTGAGACGCGAGATATTCGCCCTGATGGGGGTCGGTCTGCGGTATGATTGTTGCTGTGATTCCTGCGTTTTTCATTTGCTGACGCAGTGCATTGATGCGATCAATGATTTCCTGTTTCATGGATAATGGGGTTAAAGTTTAACTAATTTGACTGCAAACTTACTAAAAAATCGTATAATCTGCAAGTCTTATAGTGACACTTTATTGAGGATTTCGGCCAAGCGTGTGCCGAGATTGATTGTGTAGCCCTCCGATTTGAATATCACGCGGTTGAATGTGTCGGCCACGACAACCACAGGCCTCGATTCGCCTGCTGCGGCTATCTCGGCTGCTACAGCACCATCGTTGTCAACGCCAATGACAACGTTTGACGGCAGATTTTTGCCAAAACGGGCCGCTGTGGCTGCGGCTGCCTCGGCATCGGGCAACAGGAGGAAGATGGTGCGACCGCACTCTTCAAGCTCTTTTGACGCGGCAATTATATCGTTGATAGCGTGTATCGACGGTTCGTGATTGGCGTTGAGCAGAGCAACGATATAATATCCGCGGCCCGATGTAGCCAATAGCGACTGAACATTGTCGTCAAGCCCGGAGTAAAGATTCTCGGCGTTGAGACTGCCAATTACCTGAAGGGCGGTTGTGTCCTGACGTATTACAAGAGGGATTTCGGTTGTCTTGTCGGTGTCAACTGAGAAAATGACGCTGCGGGCAAGCACACTGCCGTCGGCCAGACGTTGTCCCGAGGTCATCAGATATTGCCCCGCATCGACTGAGGCCGGTTCGCTGAACAAACTCGAACATGTAGCCTCCTCGGGATATTCCTGAAGACGCAACGACCCGTCGGGCATGATTCTCGAAATTGAGAAGTGGGTGTAATAAGTCGGGTCGGCAAGATGAGGCAGCGACTCGTATGTGATTTTCAGCATACCTTTGGGCGACTGAACAGCATCGGGACTAAATTTAATGTCGGTCCAATCGCCGTTGCCATAGACCTGGGTTTTACCTGTAACGGCATCGATACGCGCCGGGTGGCCAAATGTGCGGCATAGCGCAACAAATAAAATATCACGAGCACCTTCGTTACCTTTTTTGAGATTGCGGGTTGCGATTGGAGAGGTCTTTAGCTTGAGCGGATTGAGTGTAGTCTCAATCTCGATTGAGTCACGCACCCATTTCTCGATTTCAGCGGCATCGTCCTTGAATCGCGCAGCTGTCGCTGGGTCAAAGCTGTCGAGAAGCGCTTGTTTATAAGGCGTCAGATGCTCATTGGAGATGCGCGGGTTGAGGATGTAGTTGACGGCAATCTCACCGTCGGATGCCGGTGTCATCGACATGTTGTCGGCAAGCACCTCGGGCGAGATGTCGCGCAGGTCTTTTTCGGTGACCGCGCCGAGCAGCTTCATCGCTTTTTCAAGCTCAAGCTTATTCCCGTCAAGCGATTCAAGGAAACGGGAAAGCATTGCATGGTTACCGCGCGAGAGTGTCAGCAAGCGCACGGTCTCGTTACGGTCGATACCGAGTTTATGAGCCAGCAGTGTGGCATAGACCTCATTGGCAAAAGTTGATGTATAAGCGTTGCGGATACTGTCCTCGGCAGCCTTGCGGCGATTGTTAAGGTCAGCCTGGTCGGGAGTGACGACTGGCAACGTTGCCGATTTGGCTGGTGGAGTGATAGTCCATTCAAAGGTTTCGGCAGTCGAAGCGTCAAAAGTCAGAGGGACAGTCACTGTCTTGTCACGTCCAACAGAGGCGGGAACCATTCCGAATCGGCCGTCCTTATAGGCATAAATAACCAAATCGCCTATACCGGTCAGCAGCGATGCATGTCCCTCTTTATCGGTCTGTTTGATACCGATTGGATAGTATTCGGCATAGTTGTAGAGCGAGAAATTGACAGTGGCTGCTTCAACCGGTTTTCCGTCGGCATCAACAACTGAAACGTTGATATTGTCGACGGGAGCATAGTTGGAAGTAACGTTAATCGACGTATACACCGGATTCTGCACCAGAACTTCTTCGGGGCCGTCATATGCGCCAAACACTTGAGTGTTCATCATCATTCCTCGCGAGGCTGGTTCGTTAAACCAGCCCAGGTCAAGAACAGGTTCAGGCTCACACGCACCGAGGAAATGCCATTTGCCGTCGGCCCAGGCCTCGACCCACGCGTGGTTGTCGTCGGTGTGGGCCCAGCGGGGAGTGTAGACCTGACGGGCCGGAATACCTACCGAACGGAGGGCGGCGACGCCAAAAGTCGACTCCTCGCCGCAACGGCCTATCGCCTGACTGACAGTCGACAACGGAGTCGATGTTCGTGAATCGGATGGCTGATATGTAGCTTTTTCGTGCAGCCAGTGATTGACTTCAAGAACTGCGTCGCTCATCGACAGGCCCGCGAGGCGACCTTTAAGTTCATCGTAGAAAACGGTGCGCGCCGAGTCAAGATGCTCGTTGTTGACACGCACGGGCAGAACAAAGTGCATGAACTCGCGCTCGGGCACCAGCTTGCCCCACGGCATTTCTTTTGTAGTCTTGATTGACTGTCTCACGTTGTCAAGATAAAACTGAGCGGGATAGTCGATGATGTCGGGCAACGGCATGTAGGCATACAAAAACCGCATGTAGCGGCGCTCGACAGGGTCACTGAGCGTGTCGGCCATCACAAAATAGCTGTCGTCGCCCACGGCCTGTTTTCGGGCCTGATAGTCGCGCTCGACAGCATCGGGAGCGACAGCTCCAAGCTGCATCGACGATAAAACAGTGAGGAATGTGAGAATTGATTTGGTTAGCTTCATTTCTATGTATTGTTATATCAGATTCATAATTTTTGTGATAATCTCGGCCGACGAGGGTTGGGCGTCAGTGTCGGCAGCTCCCATTTTTACGCTTTCGTCCCCGACAGCCGCCCGGGGTTGACGGCATGACGAGTGAACCTCTTTCACCCCGGTGCGCGCAATGAGCTCCTCGACATTTTTTTCGTTGACGCCGGCTGCGGCGATAATACCGATTCGGCCTTCGGCACGGCGGCATATCTCGCTGAGAGTATCAATGCCCTCGACAGCCGACGGCGCGAGCCCCGATGTGAGGATGCGGTCAACATGAAGGCCGACAAGCGTGCCAAACGAAAGCTTCCAGTCGCGACAGCGGTCAAAAGCACGGTGAAATGTTATGCTAAGATCCCCGGCCCAACTAATGGCTTCGGCGGTAAACTCGTGGTCAATATCACCCTCGGGGGTCAATGCGCCGATTACAACACCGTCCATCCCGGTTTCGCGCGCAATGTCAATATCGGCCAACATCGCTTGTTTTTCCTCGTCGGTATAGACAAAATCACCTCCCCGTGCACGGATAAGCACATGTATTTTACCGGCATACATCCTTCGGGCGGCTTGCATCATTCCCGCCGATGGCGTAACTCCACCAACCGGGAGAGCGGCACAAAGCTCGATGCGCGGTGCGCCGGCTTCAGCAGCAGCCGCCACGCTTGAAAGGTCGGCCGCACAAACTTCAAGTATTCTTTTCATCATTTGGTCGTGAGCTGTATTATGTAATCGACCGGATCGGTTCCGTCGCGATCAATCGCTATGCTGTATGACTTCTCCCCTTTCTTGACAAGATTAAGCTTCTTGCCCGATTCAAAATGACTGACATCGGTGATTTTACAGGGAAATTCAAAGTCGATTGTCTCCACATCATCGCCAATCACATGAATGAAATAACGGTTGTCCTTTCGTGTTGACGTGTAGGCCGGGAGCGATTCTATGCCGCCGCTCTCGGTACCATAGATTGTCTCGCCGTTGACACGCATCCACTGACCAATGTCGTGAAGACGCTCGAGAGCTTTTTCGGGCAATGTGCCGTCGGGCAGCGGGCCAATGTTGAGCAGAAGGTTTGCACCCATTCCGGCAGCGCGCACAAGATAGCGTATCAGCTCGGCCGACGATTTGTAGTGGTTGACGTCACGCACCCAGTAACCCCAGCCGTCACTCATGGTGTTGCATGTCTCGAGAGGCAGCCGGCTGATTGACTGCCCCGACAGTCCTGCTGTATTCTCCCCCGGCAGGTCTCGCTCAAAAATCTGGATATCCTCACCCTCGTACGGTGTCTGATGATGATTGTTGGCCACCATACACGAAGGTTGCAGGCGGTGGATGAGTTCATACTGAGGTCCAAGCTGCCAGTCAAACGGGATAGAGTCGGAATCGTGGTCCCACCATCCGTCAAACCATATTGCACGCACCGGCCCGTAACCGGTGAGCAACTCGGTCAACTGACGGTTCATGAAATCATAATAGGCCGGCCAGTCGACACTTGTTGTGTCGGTGATTGTACCCTTGCCTGTACGCCCTTTGGGATAGTCGGGACGCCCCCAGTCAAGATGAGAATAGTAAAAGTGCAAGTGAAGCGAATCGTCCTGACACGCGTTGGCAAACTCTTTCAGCACGTCGCGCTTGAACGGAGTGGCGTCAACAATGTTATAGGGCGACTGGGCGGTGTGAAACATCGAGAAACCATCATGGTGACGCGACGTGATAGTCACATACCGTGCTCCCGAGTCCTTGATTGCCGAGCTCCATTGTTTCGCGTCAAAATTGACAGGATAAAAACACGCCGCAGCCTTGGCATACTCATCATGAACGACATCCTCCTTGTTGAGATACCATTCGCCCTGACCAAACATGCTGTAAATGCCCCAGTGGATAAAGATGCCGAAACGGTCATTGTTGAATTGACGCTGCGACTCCTTCACCTCATCGGTCGGAACATAGGGTTGGGCCACAGATACGTTACCCGACAAAATGACTGCCGACACGCAAAGATATTTAATGAAACGTGATAAT
>JAIDNJ010000260.1 GCA_029063895.1 Muribaculaceae bacterium
CACCAATGTCATCAATTTCGTACCGGTAGACAACAGCGTTTGGGAAGGTTTCTCACCCCGCCCCTACTTTGATGTGAAACCGGGCGACACCCGGCATGTCAAAGTCAAGGCGACACCCGACAGCGCCCTGTTGCAGCTTGACAATTTAACAGCAGGACGCTATCTTGTCACTCTCATTTATGAAGGGAACTCCAAGCCTGCCATCGCCTCCATGTCGGCAACTTCAGCCCATGCCGGTTCTAACATAGTCTTCCCGGCCACAACCGACAAATCGGCTTCATCATCGTCAATAGTGATTCCGATAGGACTCGACCGCTCTTTCACAATCAACCCCGTTGACGGTAAACTGCCGTCAATACGTCGCGCCGTGCTCACCAGGTTGTAACAATAGCCTATCAGCGGAATCGGTGAAACCGACGATGTATTAACGGTTCATCCTCTTCAAGAATGTGAGTGCATGTGGAGATGGTACAGCGCTATTTCTGTATTTAATGTAGGGACGTGCCTTTGGCACGTAGTGGTTGATTAACAGCGATTTGCGTTCCTTACGTGCCGAAGGCACGTCCCTACAAAATTATTAAATGTTTATTCTGACAAAGCGCCCGGAACATCAGTCGGGTTACTCGGGCCAACATTCGGTTTTGTCGGCTATCTCAGGTATGGTCGAACGGTGATATACCGGATCGTGACCGGCCTTGAGCTGATGGCGATAATCCTTGAGACAGATAACTGCATAACGGCCGAGGATGACAATCGCAACGATGTTACAAAGTGTCATAAGGGCCATTGTGATGTCGGCCATGGCCCACGCCATGTCGAGCGACACGATTGCACCGATCATCACCACAACTCCCACACAAACACGGAACCAGTTGCGGAGTTTGACACTTGGGTTGATAAAACGCAAATTGGCCTCGCCATAAAAGTAGTTGGCAATCACCGATGTAAACGCAAACATGATGACGGCGAGTGCTACAAAGATAGTAGCGGCATGTCCTACCTCGCCTTCAAGAGCGAGCTGTGTGAGCTCTATGCCGGTTAGACCGCTGTCAAAAACCCCGCTGCAAAGGATGATGAACGCCGTCGCCGTACAAACAAAAAGAGTATCGGTAAACACGCCGAGTGTTTGGATAAGGCCCTGTTTGACAGGATGGCTGACCGCAGCTGTCGCAGCCGCATTAGGGGTAGAACCTTCACCGGCCTCGTTACTGAAAAGACCGCGTTTGACACCCATGATTACAGCCATACCAAATGTACCGCCTATTGCCTGATTGAAGCCGAATGCATTTTCAAAAATCAATTCCATTACATGGGGGAACATTGATATACGGGTCAGGACCACATACACGGCAAGTCCTATATACATCACAGCCATCACCGGCACCACGATTTCGTTGATTTTGGCGATGCGCTGTATACCTCCGCAGATTACGGCCATTGTCAATACCGTACAAACCACGCCCACAATCCATGAATCCACGCCAAACGACGAGTGAAGCGCGATAGCCATCGTGTTGCTCTGTACCGAGGTGAACGCCAGACCGAATGTCACCGTGATGAGAATTGCAAACAAGTTGGCATACCAGCGTTTACCAATTCCTTTCATTATATAATAGGCAGGGCCGCCTATGTAGCTGTGGTCACCTCTCACCTTGAACAGCTGGGCAAGCGTCGACTCCACAAATGCGTTGGCCGAACCCACAAGAGCTACAACCCACATCCAGAACACCGCGCCCGGACCACCCAGAACAATCGCGATAGCTACACCGGCTATATTGCCTGTACCCACGCGCGAGGCAAGCGACACCACGAACGCCTGAAACGAGCTGATGCGCTTTGTGGTCGGCTCTTCAAGGTCTGAACTGTCGTCATGCTTGTGACCCGATTTGATCAGCAGGCGAAACATCTCGCCTATCATTGTGAACTGGGCACCGCCGAGTCTGATTGTGAAATACACACCCGCGCCGAGAAGCACCGCCACCAGCAGATATGTCCATAAAATGTCGTTGATTGAGTTGATAATCTCCATGGTTTAATTTTTTTATTTGTTGATATTTGTCTTTTATCAGTAATTATTTTTCAGTTTTTTTCTTCACGGTGATGAAGTCATCGACCTCCTCTGTCGCCAGGGTGTCAGCCGGGATTGTCACCTCGGGCAATCGGGTTTCGCCACTCTTCTCCGTGTCGCTTTTTGATGTGTCCGATTTCTTTTTCTTTCCAAAAAGCGGACGCAAAAACGAGAATATATTGTCAAAGTCACGTTTAAACACCACCCCGATACCCTGGGTTGTTGTCGCGGTCTTGACATAATAATTCTGGTCGTTATAACGATTGTAGGCCTTGAGTCTTATCGATCCTGATTTGTTGAGAAGATATTCAAGGTCAAAATCACCGATAAACTGATTGGTGTTTAGCGTTTTGTCGCGGTAGCCAAAGTTGCCGTTGAACAGCAGACGGTTGTTGAGAAGGTTACTCGACAGGGCAAGGTCAAATTCCATATCAGAGAAGTCGCCGCGGTCACTGCGTATGTTGGGGGCTATGCTCCAGTTGTCGCTCAGCTGCCCGAGCATGCTGCTCAACTGTGACGAGATTGTCGACGATGCGACCGATACGAGCTCGTTGCCCTTTGTGGTCGACCCCATGTAGTCGGGGGTATAGAACCTGTTGAGTGCCAGCAGGTATATTATCTGGCGGTTCATCATGTCCTCGGTCGACACGATACTGCGCACCTTGCGGTAGGTATCGCTGGTGAGCGTGGGAAATTCGAGGTCAAAGCTGATATCGGGCTGGCGTATGTCTCCTGTCACCACCATGAGCGCATGTACCGGCACATTGGTACGGTTCAAATCCTTGTCTTGTAAAAACGACTCGTCGAGGTCACTGAGATTGGCGTTGACCGCATAGGTCGCCTTAATGTCGAGCTGAGCGCCAAACGGGTCACCGTTAAAGGCTATCGAGCTACCCGGCTTGATGGTAAAGTCCTTGATGATAATATCCTGGAGGGTAAAATTGTAACTTCCCCGGTCGAGCGTATAGGTGCCATACATGCGCAGGTCTTCGTTGGCCGACCCGTAGGTCATGCGCAGGTTGCCGCTACCGTTGGCACGGATGCGGTCACCGCCTACAGGGTCCATCACAAGATAAATGGTGGCGTCGGGGGTGATTCCGACCTGAAATTCCATATTGTAGACCGACGGCTCGCCCTCTTCCTGGCGGTTCATGCGCCGGCGAAGTTCCTTGACAATCGCCGGGGTGGGGTCCATCGCCTCGATTGAATCATTGAGAGCTATCTTACGCCGGTCGCGCAGGGTGATAAACGAATACTCGCTTGCTTCCTCGGCATCGGACAGCACAAACGTGAATGTCGACTTGGGGGCCGTGTTCATGTCGACACGGATGTCGACAACTCCCGGCTGACCGGTCACACGCGCACCACCGTTGCCAAATATGCGGCCATACCAATCGGGGTTGAGTGTCGAGTTGACATCATATGTGAGAAAATCGCGGGCATCGGTGATATTAAACTCAAACGCCGGTTCCTTGAAAAACTTGTGAGATACAAATCCGTTAAGTTTGGCCTGGTTGCCATAGATGTCATAGAGTGTCACATCTTTGATGTTGATGCGTCCGGGAGTCATGATAACCGAGTCGGTACACGAATAAACGGTATTTGTAAAATCGAGTTTGAGTTTCAGGTCACGGGCAAACACCTCACCCTCAAGGTCGATGTACTTGAATGTTCCAAACAGGTGGGCATATCCCGACGCATATCCGCTCACATCGCTTGTAAATGCCTCCATGTAGGGTTTGAGAAAATCGACCGGAATGTTATTGCATCTGAAATGAAGGTCGAGCGACTCGGTAAAAGGATAGATAGCCCCGTTGATGACCGATTGCTCGCCATCGGGCTGAGAGATAACGGCATCGAGCGTTATCCCTTTGGTCTCAAGGTCATAGCGGCTCTTGACAATCGCATCACCAAAAACGACCTTGTTATAGCTTATGTTCTTGACATCCAGTCCGGGGGTGGTTATCTGAGGTTGGGGGGTGAAAAGGGCCGAAGCATAAAAAGACCCGGTAGCGTCACCGCCGAGCATGGCCTTGTCGATGCCGAGCGATTCAAAAATATAATCGAGGTTGACATTGAGCAGGTCAAGCTCGATAGTATCGTCAGGATTGTTTGACGCGATACCGTTCATGACCACAAACTGATTTTGACGGCGCACGTCAAAGTGGCTCACCTCAACCCGTCCTTTTTCAGCCGAGATAAGAGCCTGGTTAATTGTCCACACGCTGTCATTGAACACCAGTGTACTCGGGTTTACACTGATCTCGGCCTTGAGCTGGTGTTCATCATTGCGCACAAGCAGCGTCGAGAGGTCAATGTTCCCTTTGTAAACTCTCTGACGGTCTATAAGCCAGTTAAAATATGTATCAAGGCGGTTGGCCGCCCCGTCACAGTCAAGGTTGAGTGTCATGCCACCGTTGGCTGTAGGCACCTTGGTAGTCGCCGACAGTCTGAGGGTGCGTTCGTCGGGGTCGACCCCAAACGAGAGATGAGTGTTCTCAATCAGCTTGTCTTTCTGTTGCAGATATGGAGCGTCGATATTTCCCGAAATCATCCCGGCCCGCCCGTCGATCATCGCATGCAGCTTGACGGGATAGATAACATTTACAGGCAGATGAAGGAACCGGTTCAGATCTTCGTCATACTTCAACGTCAAGTCAAGCGTAAAATCGTTTGTACGGTCAACGGTCTTTTTCACGTTTGACCTCAACCGGCGGTCATTTTCATCAAATAATACAGGGAAAACCTGTGCAGCTATTTCCTTCAGCTCGGGAACAAGGGTCTTGACCGAATATCGCCCCGACAAATCGGCGTCGACAAAGTCGCTCCGCAGCGTAATCAATGACGGAGAGGCTCCACCGTCGGCCTTAAGAGTCAAATTTTTCATTACAAGTGACGGTGACTCCCGGGCTATGAACCTGAGGTTGTCGACAGCCAGCGATAGCGAAGCCGTGTCAGGGTCACTGCCTGTAAACGAGGCTTTCAAGCGGCCCGACAAGTCATATCCTTCATATTTTTTTGTAAGATTCATCGCGTGAAAATCGGCCCGTTTCAAATCGAGACTGACTTCACCCGACATATTCCGTCGGTCAATATCGGCCGATCCGTCAATGACAAAACTCAATAAACTGTCGGCTACCGATGCTTCAAAATCGAGTTTGTTGCGCGATAGCGAAGCGTTTACAGCCACGTCGTTATAGACCACGTTTTTATACTCGATCCCGGCTACGTCAAGATTGATTTTTGCATCTCCCGAGCTGCGGAACTCATATCGGCCGTCGGCCTCGGCTGTGACATGTCCCAGCCCGCTTCGCGGCAACAGGCGTGACAAATCAAAATCGGCCGCAGAAATATTTCCCGAAGCCATGACCGGTTTCCTTAGATTTTCGGCACGGAAATCGCCGTTTATATCCAATGACCCTATGTCTGATTTAAATTGAGATTTGAGACGAGCATCCTGAACCGAGCCATTTACTTCAGCATCGAGCTCAAAATCGCCGATAGCCGACAGCATCGAACCGGTTGAAGCCGGGAGCTCGACAAAAGCGCCTACAACCGAGGCGACATCGTCACCGTTTCCGGTTACAGTCAATGTGGGTAGATTTGCCGTGAGAGAGTCTGGATTAAGGATATTGCCAACCTCGCCCGAGAGTTTCAGTCCGAAACGCCGGCCCGGCGCCCTCAGCCCTATCCGGCCTATTTTCATATGGGCCAGCGAACCGCGGGCATCCACCTCAATCTCAACACGGGTATCAATCGACTTGAGAGCCGGGCTGAAGATAGCAAAATCGGCCGGATTGATATAACTGCCCTCGGCGATCCTCACCGGGATGTCGTTGCGGTCGAGCGACGGCACTATATCATTCCACCCGCTTATCTCAAGCGCCATGTTGTCAAAAAGCAGCCGTGTGCTCGGCAACTCAATCGACATGTCACTTATTGACAGCAGTTTGTCAGAAATCACAAAACTGCCGTGAAAATCTTTCATATAAAATCCATGACCCTCCTCAAAAGCGATTCGGTTGACAACGACTGCAAAATCGTTATTGGCCATGTGGGGCAACGATATGTCGGCGTTAAAATCTCTTATCGCCACATGGGAGGGATTAAACCGGTTGGAAGTCGTCGGCTCTGACGCTATGTCATAATTTACAGCCGCCTGACGAATCACCACTGTATTTACCGCCACATTAAAGGCCGAATCCCTTTTTTTGCGCTCTTTGGGCGACACCGCCTTGATAATAGGGTCAATATTGAGCGGAGCACCGGGACTCTCCCGTTTCAGCCTCAGGTCAAACCCGATTAGCGCACCATAGTCAACGACAATCTTGTCACCCTTGAAAATACTTGACAACCTGATTCCGGCCGAAATCATTTTCACACTGAAAATCGTGTCGTTATCCCCGCCCATCACTGCAACATCGCGTAGAGTCAACCGATTGAACGGCGCGATCGACAGTGACTTGATTTTCACATCGGTATCAAGCAGCACCGACAGCTCCCGCTCGGCACGACTGCACATCGCCCGCTGTACCGGCGGCAACGTGAGCAATACATAAACGAGCAACGGCACCACGACTGCAAGCACAATCAAGGTGACACACGTCGACCGGAAGATGCGGTAAAACCACTTCATTTATCCAAGTAATGACTTATTGAATTATTTTTTCACTGCGAAGTTAATCATTTTTCTCCTTTTATTTGGTATAACTAAGCCAAAGTTTTAACTTTGCGTCCAAATCACGTTAAAACTAATATCCACACATGCGCTTCAACCTCCTCAACCGACTGTTTCCCGTCATAATCATTTTTATTGTTTCGCTATCAACAGCCCGTGCCGATGACTTCCGCAAGGGAGAAAAAACTATTGGCGTCGAGGTAGGTTACAACTCATTTAACGAGTCGGCTGTGACAGGCATCACGTTTTCCTACCGTTTTAACCGCCTGCTGAGAATTGCGCCCAATGTGCAATATGTCTTCCGCAACAATCAAACCGATGCCTTTATCTTCAACTGTGACTTCCATGTTCCGTTCAAAATCAAGACATCGAGGGTCGAGCTTTTCCCGCTGGCCGGTGTATGCTATGCTTCATGGAATCATCACGGGCTGGATGGAATCCGCACCATCTCGGACGATGTATCGTCGCGCGACAGTCAGTTTGGTATCAACGTGGGCGGTGGAATCGGATTCAAGTGTTCGGGCAACCTGCGCCTTTTTGCTGAAGGCCGCTATTCGTTTGTCCGCGACTACAACAACACCTCAATCCTTGCCGGTATAGCCTACAGTTTCTGACACCACACGTAAATACACAACAAAAAATCGACACATTTGTATCCTTTTTGTGTCGAAACCGCTGTTTTGCGTTGTAACTTTGCAACCTGAATCTTAATCAATGACTGAATTATGAAAACAATCACACTGAAAAAGAAATGGGTTGAAAAACTTGAGGAAATGGACAAGGACTTGAAATTCAAGTGTATAATCGCTTTATATGAATACCTGTCGAACGAGCGACCCACACTCGAGATGATGCAAGGGTTTGAAGTCGCCGGTTTTATCAAGTTTGTAATCGAGGACATCAGCAAAACCGAAGAACGCCGCGAGCTGAACCGTCAGCGCCGCGCTGAAAAAGCAGCTCTTGAGGCAGCCCGAAAAGAAGAAGCAGCCAAAATCACCACGATCGAAGAAAACACCTCGACATCAAACGGCGACGATATTATCGCCGATGTACAATCAACTGATCAATCGAGCATTTACGCCACCAATCCCGAGATGTATATCTTTGACGGATTCATGAGATATGTCATCGCCACGGGCGACACCGACTGCCGTTCGCTCCTGCCGGCCGATATGCACCTGAATGATATGTTGTCAAAGTTCCGTAAATGGGTCATATCCCGCCGACGCTCACGTGAAATAACCCGATTGACGGCCTTCAGAGGTTTATTTAAGCATGCTCTGCGTGAGATAGCATGATACAATACATTGAGCTAAATCAAAATAATTTTTTTTCAAAAATAACCACGTTCTCTTGCAAAACTAAATTATTCGGTCTATATTTGCAGTATAAACGAAATACATAGTTCCCATTATGCCAAATCACCCGAAACAACTCCGATTCATCATGTCACTTCTTCTCGTGACATTATCAACCCTACCCCTCATGGCCGACAAATTTGTGAAGGACCCCGAACCTGCAATACTTGAAGTGAGATATACACGTCATGAAGTCACCGACACCACCAAACGCGACTTGCGGTTCTTTGACGAAGAAACCCGACTGCGCATAGGCAATACAAAGTCTCTTTTTTGCAGCGTTCAGCACATGTGGCGCGACTCCATCATGGCCGTCGACCCGTCGACTTACTGGGAAATGGAACGTGCTTCTTTTGAAAAAGACCCGCGCGAACACGACCGCACGGCTTTGCAGCGATCAGGCCGATACTGGTGCACCATTTATAAAAACTATCCCGAAGGGAAACTTACCGAGACCGCCTATTTTGACATGGAATACTGGAAATATGTCGAGGATTGGGAAAAACCGTCATGGGAAATAACCGACGACACTAAAGATATTCTCGGCTATCAATGTTTCAAAGCCGAGACCGACTACCGCGGCCGTCACTGGACCGCATGGTTCACGCCCGAAATCCCCATTGAAGAAGGGCCATGGAAACTTTGCGGTCTCCCCGGTCTCATTCTTGAGGCCTACGACCCCCATCACGACTACTCGTTCACTGCCAACGCGGTGTTTACCAATCCCACTCTTCAAGTTGGGTACCTTGGATATAAGGATCGTCGCGGCTACTCCAACGTCACCCGTGACAAGTTTTTTAACAACTGGTGGAAATACAAAAACTCAAATTTCGCTGCAAAAATCCGTGCGGCTTTCGGAGTCGGACCTAAAACCACGACGACAAAAAAATCTGTTCCAAATTATGACAAAGAGGAGACCGACTATCCCCACGACCTCTAAAAAGCACCCTTCAATTACAAAATATCGTTATTATTAATCAATATCGGTCAGATTTGAAATGTTTTAGCTATATTTGTAACCGAATATGCGTTAAATGTTTTATCTGACCGATACAAACCCGACCTGTACCAATGAAACAATACATCACATATCTGCTTTGCATGTTGGTTGCGGCCTCGGCTGCGGCTCAGATTAACGTGACCGGAACTATTATTGACAAGGAGGCCGCCGAACCACTCGCCGGAGCATCGGTTATTGTCAAGGGTTCCGACGGCAAAATCAAAAAGTTTGCCACATCCAAGGCCGACGGTGGTTTTTCGCTTTCGGTGCCGTCGGCTGCCGGTTGCCGTCTTGAGGTGACAATGATGAGCTTTGAGCGCCGATCTCTCCCGCTGGATAGCCTTTCATTTCCCGTGACAATTTACATGAGTCCCGGCTCAGCTCTCCTCAAAGAGGTGACAGTCAAGGCCGACCGCATACGCGAACAGGGTGACACCATCACCTACAATGTCGCTACATTTGCCCAGAAACAGGACCGTTCGATTGGCGATGTTCTCCGCCGCATGCCCGGAATCGACGTGGCTCAGTCGGGAAAAATTCAGTATCAGGGTACCGATATCAACAAATTTTATATCGAAGGCTCAGACCTGTTGGGTGGCAAGTATGGAATCGCCACAAACGGTATCAACCATGATGATGTAGGAGCTGTGGAGGTTATGGAAAATCATCAGCCTATGCAGGTGCTTGCCGGTATATCGTTTTCCGACAAAGCAGCTATAAACCTTAAACTCAAAAACAAAGCCAAAGCGACATGGAACGTCCACGGTGATGCCGGGGGTGGCTATTCATGGCAGCCCGAGGGAGCTGTGTGGTATGGCGATCTTTTTGCAATGGCCGTGATGCCGGGATTTCAAAACATCACCACGATAAAGACCAATAACACAGGACAAGACCTGTCGGCCAACATGATGGATTTTTTTTCAGGAGGACATGCCACCGATCTCAGCAAATATCTTAGCGTGTCTCTCCCGGCCGTTCCTGGACTTAACCGCACGCGCACTCTTTTCAACCGCTCGGCAATGATTTCGACCAACAGTCTGTGGAAAATGGGACGTGGCGAGATAAAAGCTCAGGTCGACTACTCATTCAACCATGTGACCGCCGACGCTACAAGCCTCACGACCTATTTTCTTACCGAAGGAGACCGTGTCATCACCGAGAACCGCGACGGCACCGACCGCAGTCATTCACTGTCGGGTCGCTTCATCTATGAGCTAAACCAAAAAACAGCATTCATCAACAATACCCTCAAAGCCAATGTCGATTGGGATGACCTGAAACTGGGGATTGTCGGTTCGCTCTCCAACGACCAGACTGCCACATTTCCCGACTACTACATCAGCAACGATTTCAAACTCATCAAACGCTTCAACCGAGCCGGCGGACGCAGTCATCTCATCACCTTCACATCATTGAACGAATGGGAATCGCTGCCCCAGACGCTTAATGTGACCATGGGCGAACACAAATTATCGCAGCACGTTGGCCAACACGCTTTTGTCACCCGTGAGAACATAGCCTATGCATTCTCGTTCAAAGGGATAACAGTGAGTCTTGACGGAGGGGTCAAAGGATACTTCCGCTCCATGGACTCGTCGCTCGACGGCGATATGTCGGGACTGCCTACCGATGTCACCAAAACCGACTTTGTCAACGTCGTCAACACCAACTATTTCACCCTTTATGTGACCCCAAAACTGGAGTACTGGATAAAACGCGTCAACTTCTCGCTCAATGCGCCGGTCAGCTATGCCGCCTACCGGTTTGACAAGTCGCTTGCCAATCGCTCGGAAGGCTACTTCTCCCCCACGCTCAGCGTCAACTGGAAACCCAACAACAAGTGTTCATTTACCGTGCGTGGCGGCACGGGACGTTCCCCTATGAGTCTCCACCTCATCCAGCCTTCCTATATCATGACAGGATACAGGTCATTTCGCCGCGGTGTCGATGATTTCTACACCAAATCGTCCAAAAGTCTCTCAACCACTATAAACTTTAAGAACACCCGTCGTGGAATCTTTGCAAACTCACTGATAATCATGTCATGGAATCACACCCCCTATACTACCGTCCAGCAACTGTTTGGCGATTATATAGCTTACAGTTACACTGACGCGGCTGCCGACGGCAACAGTCTCATGGCAAACGGAAACATAGGCAAGACTCTTGACTTCATCAACGGCAGCTGCAACATCAACGGTTCGTTCTCGCGATCGAAATCAAACATAATTTATGACAATCACGGAGTCAACAGCGTATCAACGGCATGGTCGGCAGGTGCAAAAATCAGCGGTTCGCCCGCTTCATGGCTCGGCATCGATTACAAATTCAACTTCTCGTCGAGCCGTCTGGCTATGAATCAATCACGTGCCTCATGGTTGAGCAGCATGCAAAACGAATTTCTTTTAAACATTATCCCAGCCACGGGATGGCAGTGGCACATATCGGGCGAACACTACCGCAACGAGCTTACCGCCGGAAGCTATAAAAACATGTTCATGCTCGACACCAAGGTCATTTACCGTCTGACAAAACGTCTCGAGCTTTCGGCCGCACTCTCCAACATTCTCAACAGCCGCAGTTACAACTATGTAACTTACAGTGACATCAGTTCGTTTGAGTCACAGCGCCGTCTTCGCGGCCGCCAGTTGTTGTTCACCATTTCCCTGAGAAAATGATTAGTAGAATTAACAACATAGTCATTAAGAAACACGATAGGTCATGGTTAACCAGGATAGGGACGCGACGTTTTGCTGAACGTCAACGTCTAAATTTGGAACGTAAATATGTGGTAGGGACGTTTTAATGTGTATTTCTCAAATTAATTAATAACTGCAATTTATGAAAATCTTCCTTTCTGTTTTAATTTTGCTTGCCGGATGCATCGGCACCGCTACGGCCGGCGATAATGTCAAGGTGATTTATAAAGCCCAAAAGCCGTCATATACCAATCCCGGATTGGTAAACAAAAGTGACATGATACTGATAGCCTCGCCCGACAAATCGCTTTATTTCAACGAAACCAGCCTATACTGCGACTCGATGACATCTACACCCGAAGGCAAAAAAGCCCTGCGCGAAATGCAGATGGCCGCCTGGATGACAGTCACACCCACAGGTATTACATTCAATAAAAATAACAGCAATGTCCCCGATAAAAAGATTTATCAATATATTGAAAAAGACAACGGTAGCGCTACCATTCATGAGTATAACGAATGGGCCAAGGAGGCGGGATATTATACCGAACCGTTTGACGAACTCCAATGGGAGATAGAAGACTCGACCACCACTATTCTCGGATTTGAATGTATCAAGGCCAAAGCCGACTATCACGGCCGTCAATGGACCGCATGGTTCACGCCCGAAATTCCGGTCAGCGACGGCCCCTGGAAACTCCGCGGCCTGCCGGGACTCATTTTAAGAGCATACAGCAACGACCTGTTTCTTTTTGAAGCGACTGAAGTCAACTCGACCGACAGCGAGGTTCCCACCATCTATTCAACCGACTCTTATGCCAAGATCGACCGCAAAAAAGCATTTGCCAATCAGGAACATTACAACAATAATCGTGAGGCCTATCTTAAAGCTCGATATGGCGATGTAAAAATCGTCAGTCAAGGCAAAAAGGAACATAAATTTGAAAAGCTCAAACATGCGATAGAAACCGACTATTGAAAGGTGATATAACGCTGTTTTACATTAAAAAGTTGTATTTAAATGTTAATTACATTTAAATACAACTTTATTTTATCCTAACTCCTTTGTCCGTACCAAAATAAAAGCGTACATTTGCATCAAGATAACTCCTACGAGACTTTCTTCTGACTAATTAATTTTTACGCTATCATTTATTCAGACCGTCGAAAGGCTCTATCGCCCGAATCAGCTGTTGTGAAACACCCCTTTAAGCGATTCAGGAGTATTGTGAAAAATGTAAGTATGATATAATCTCTACACTTGTGGCTTAGAGCCACAACACAATCATGCCTTTTGGCTGGTCCCGGTATTCTCTGTCGAAGAGAGCATCAGGACTTTTTTTTGCCCATAATTGTGGGTTGTGGATTATGCATTATGAATTGAATTAACTAACTTTGCAGCAACAAACCGTTTTGACTCAAAATTGATTTTATGAATACCGAAAATCCTCGTCTCGCCATAGTCATCCCCTGCTATAACGAAGAGCAGGCACTGCCAATCACTGCAAATGTGCTGCTTGAACTTCTCGACCGAATGTCGGCCGACGGTTTAGTATCGGATGACAGTTATCTGCTTTGTGTCAACGACGGTAGCAGGGACGCGACATGGAACACTATTGAAAAACTGCATGCCACCGACCCGCGCCTCAAAGGCATCTCGCTCGCCCACAACCGCGGACACCAAAACGCGCTTCTTGCCGGACTGATGACATCGATAGACCGGTGTGACATAGCGGTGTCGATTGATGCCGACCTGCAGGATGACCCGGAAGCCATTATCGGAATGGTCAAAAAATATAGGGATGAAAAGGCCGAGATCGTGTTTGGAGTGAGATCGTCGCGCGAGTCCGACACCTGGTTCAAACGTGCCACCGCCCACGGCTTCTATTCATTTCAAAACAGTATGGGCCTCGAGACAATCTATGATCACGCCGACTACAGACTCATGAGCAACCGCGCGCTAAAACTGCTGTCGGAATATGGCGAGCAGAATCTATTTTTGCGAGGTATCATTCCGCTCATCGGTTTGAAAACCGCAATCGTCACCTATGCCCGCAATCCCCGCGTAGCCGGCGAGTCAAAATATCCGCTGTCAAAGATGCTCAGTTTCTCGATTGACGGTATCACCTCTTTCTCGGCGCGACCGATGAGATGGATTTTCATGACCGGATTGTCATTTTTGGTGATTGACATCATCGTAGCACTTTATGTGCTCGGATCCTATTGTTTTACATCGACAGTTGTGCCCGGATGGACATCCCTGATGCTGTCAGTATGGTTCCTCGGGAGCCTCATACTCATAGCCATAGGCATCGTTGGCGAGTACATCGGCAAAATATTTATCGAGGTCAAGAACCGACCCCGGTATGCCATCGAAAAATCACTGCTTTAATTCCTATCGGCCTATATTGAACCTGAACCCCACGTTGAGATTGAAGTTGAGGGCGCGGTCCTTATAGGTATTTTCAACCGCCGACCCGTTGTCAAAATAGTATCCTACCCCCGGCTCGACATAGATTCCGATATTACGTGTAAAGTTAAACCGGGCACCCACGCCTGCATTGACCGACCACTGCCAACGTTTCTCCTCGACATCGGTTTTACGGCGATCGGGCGAGTTGCCGGCATAACCCGATATAGAGCCCGAAACGAGTTTCTCGGTAAGGACACCGGCTGTGCCATAAAACGACAATAAGCGCCACGAAAAGAAAGTGTATTTGGCATTTAACGGAATCCCAACGTAGTGAAGCAGTTGCTCGCCGGTGTTGTAAATATATCCGCCATAGTAGTAATACTCCAGATCGCTGCTCAACCGCGAATAATTGAGACCGGTTTCAACCGACAGCACCGGTGTAACATTATAGGCCAGCGAGAGTCCTAATTTCAACGGGATGTTATGTTTTATTGTTGAGCGCGAACCTCCGGTTCTTCTTGACATTATTTGAGGCGAGACGTTCTCAACCGGTATGTAGTTATCCTCATAGGAAGGCGGGAACGAGACCGCATAATTCATATCCATATTATTGTGGCCGACAGCAACGCCGCTGCTTCCCGAGGTATAAACGCCAATACTCAACGGGGCACGGCGCGGTTTGACATAAACCGGTTCATCGCCCATGGCAGGCAACAATTCATAAACCTCGTCAGTTGACACTACTTCAGACGGGGCCGACGCGCTGTCATCCGAGGCGACGGGACGATTAGTTGTGTTTTCGACAGAGCCGTCTCCGGTTTCATCAGCCGATGTCATCACGACACTATCGCTGACTTCAAGCGAAGACGCTCTATCGACATTAGACTGCTGATAAAGATTTGATGAGGCGGTAGGTACCCCGCCTTTATCCGTGCCGGCATTATTGCTTTTGCCTGTTTTGTCAGCGGCACGAAATTTCATGTTATCACCGGCCGGCGTCAGCTCGGCCACTTCATCGGCATTCATGCCGTTTTCAATAAGGGCTATCCCGTCAGCATCGGGCACCCCGAGAGTTTTATCATGGCTTAAATTGACCAACATGCCAATCAGCCCGGCTGTCAGCGCCAGCATCGCGGCAGCGCTCCACCAACGACGCCAATTCAACAATCGGGCGCCGCGACGTGGTACAACAACCTGATGGCCGGATTCAATCCGTTGCCAGAGGCCGGCAGGCTCATTTGCCTCGAGCCCTGTCATTTTATCGTGTATGTCATCCAACCATCTGTCTTTCATATTTTTGTATTATTTAGATATTCTCTAATACGTGATGCCAGCAGTTGCTTGGCACGGTGAAGTTGTGAAGCCGACGTGCTCTCCTTGATGTTTAGCAGCGAGGCTATCTCGCGATGACTCTTCCGTTCAATCACAAATAGATTGAATATGGTGCGGTAGCCGTCGGGAAGCTCTCTTATAAAACCGAATATCACCGAAGCCGGCAAGTCGGTAGTGTCGGGCTCGGGGCCGACAAGATCGTCAGTCAGCTCGGGAACGGTTACAAAATTCATGCGTCCCTTTTGCTGCAAAAAATCGAGCGACTCGTTGACTACAATCCGTGACATCCAGGCCCGGAGCGATCCCTCGCCTTTATACCGGAAACTGCCAATCGTCCCGAAAATCTTCACGAAGCTGTCCTGCAAAACATCTTTTACATCCTCATCATCAACGACATATCGTCCGCATAGGGCCGTGAGGGCCCTGATATATCGGGAATATATCATTTTCATGGCGCTATGATCGCCCTTATTGACGAGTTGCAACAACTCTATCTCATTGTCAACATTCTTCAAACCTACGTTTTTTACTTCGGTTATTCGCGATTATCAATGGAGACAATAGCGACATCGTTAAGATGTTTTTTGAACTAACTCTACTACATAAACCGCCTTTTCCCCGAAATCTTGCATCGAGGAACAAAAAAAATTTGATTTTTTTAAAAAATTTTTTTGTCAATACTTGAAATTATGAGCCATCTCGTTGATATGCTCATAGATACGACGATCAACATCGGTCAAAATTTTTCCACGTCGCGCCATCACTCTTGATGCTATATCAAAAAATTTGCTCATGGGGACATCGGTAAAACCGGCACGCGATCCCTCGCTGAACGACGCGAGGAAGTTTCGTTGAAAACCCGAACCATATACATTCACCCCAACACCGAGCACCGTCGCCGTGTTGAACATGGTATTGATTCCGGCCTTTGAATGGTCGCCCATCATCAGGCCGCAAAACTGAAGACCGGTTCTCGTAAAACGGTGAGCGTTATAGTTCCACAACTTGATTTCGGTATAATCGTTCTTTAGATTTGACGCCACACATCCGGCTCCTATATTGCACCACTCCCCTATCACGGCATTGCCCAGAAAACCGTCATGAGCCTTGTTGCTGTATCCGATAATGACCACGTTGTTCAGCTCGCCGCCTACTTTTGAAGCCGGGCCTATGGTTGTCGCTCCGTAAATGCGTGTACCCATATTCACGTGGGATCCTTCACACAAAGCCACGGGGCCTCTCAGACAGCTGCCTTCCATGACCTCGGCGTCACGACCGATGTAAATTGGCCCTCCTTTGGTGTTTAGGAAACATCCCTCGACGCTCGCGCCCTCTTCAAGAAAAATGAGCGACGGGTCGCCTATCACAGTGTTTGTCCCGCTCAAGGGGTGGGACATACGTCCCGATGTAATCCGTTCAAAATCGGCTTTTACCGCCTTGTCGTTGAGTATAAAAATGTCATAGAGGAACCCGATACGGTCAATCTCGCCGTCAAATTCCATATTGACGGTCAACTCGCGGTTATCAATCATCTCGCGATTTCCTCTCACCGCTATCAGCACGTCATCTTTCAAAAGAGCCTCACCCGGCTTGAGCGACACGATGCGCGATGCGAGCGGCTGCGATGCGACCACATCAGACGCGATAAAAATGTCATCGCCGGTCAGCGAGGCCGGAAATTTTTCAGATAGATATTCATCGGTTATATTTGAATAGGACCCGGGCAAGAGGCTTTCCCACTTCTCGGCAAGAGTCATGATACCGACCCGCAAGTCACTCACAGGACGGGTATAGCTCAGCGGCAAAAGATTGGTTTTTGTAAGAGGAACATCAAAAAGGACGATGTTAGGATTTGAAGTTGTCATAACGCGAGTTTGGAAAATTTATGCAAATATATTAAATTTGTCGGGACAAAACAAAAAACTACAGGCCATGAAACTACTTCTACCGCCCGACACCAACCGTCAGCGCAAAGTTCTCGATACAACAGCCCGACAGATTCTCATAATCGGGGCCAACGGCGCGGGTAAGACCCGCTTTACCGACTATCTTGTCGACGAGATGCACGGCAGGTCGTTCTGTCTATCGGGACTCGATGCTCTCTATGGCTCGCGCCCCGACTCGGGTCGCAAAACACATCCCGGCTCTATCGACGACCTTTTTCAGAAGATGGTCGCCCGCTATCCGCTCTTCCGCAGCGACATCCCCCTCACTTTTGACCGGCACATTTCACAGTTGCTCAACGAGGAGATTACAAATCTGATAAGCAACAAGGTGGCATCGGCCAACGGCAAGCGATCAAACCGTACCCGTGTCACCAAACTCGACAAGGTGATTGACGCATGGCAGACAATTTTCAGCGGCAACCGCATCCTCATCAAAGGCGGCCAACTCACCTTCCTGCGCGAAGACGATACGTCGGCCTACTCGTCGATGAGACTGAGCGACGGCGAACGCGCCGCCCTCTACTACCTCGGAGCAGTGTTGTTCGCGCCTGAAAACGGAGCAATATTTATTGACAATCCGGCCATGTTCCTACATCCGACGGTGAGCAACCTGATTTGGGACAAGGTCGAAGACCTGCGCCCCGATTGCACGTTCATCTACACCACCCACGACCTCGATTTTGCGGCTACACGAACCGACAATGCCGTTGTATGGGTGAGGGATTTTGACCCGGCAAACACCACTTGGGACTACACCCTTTTGCCCGACCATTCGGGTATTCCCGAGGATGTCTACCTCTCGATTATCGGTGCCCGCAAGCCGGTGCTTTTCATCGAGGGAGTAGCCCAGCGGTCAATCGACCACAAAATTTATCCACTGATCTTCACCGACTTTACCGTCCGCGCACTCGGCAGCTGCAACAAAGTCATCGAGTCGGTGCGCACCTTCAACGATCTCAACGCCTTCCATCACCTCGACAGCTATGGCATTGTAGACCGTGACCGTCGGTCGGGCCGCGAAGTCGAGTATCTGCGCCACAAAAAGATACTTGTTCCCGAGGTTGCCGAGGTCGAAAACCTGCTGCTGCTCGAAGGGGTCATCAAGGCTGTAGCCCGTCATCAGCGCCGCGATGAGCGCAAAGTGTTTGCCAAAGTCAAGGCCACATTGTTCAAACTGTTTGCCAACGCAATGACCGCCCAGGCACTCGAACACACACGCCACCGGGTGAAACGGCTTGTCGAGTTCCGCATCGACGGCAAGTTTACCAACATAGGCATGCTTGAGGACCACATGGCCGACCTTGTCAACGAGATTAATCCGCGCAACATCTACAACGAGCTGTGCAGTGAGTTCAAGACGATAGTCGACACGGCTGACTATCAAGGCGTTTTGCGTGTCTACAACGACAAAACGATGATTTCAAACACCAACGTGGCGGCGCTATGCGGCCTGCGCAACAAGGAACAATACCTCTCGACCATTATCTCCATACTCAAGCGCCGGTGCACCGAAGCCACCATGATAAGGCAGGCGATAATGGAGGCATTTGGCATTGCCGACGGCTTTGAGAATGTTGCCGCGACACGATGAACATTATGACACGCACTGATGTTTTAGCAATGTAAGTTTGCCAATTTGTCAGTCGTGTGTCACCTCGGAAATTTTGGCACGATACTTGCTATGTAACTCTGTAAAACCATTGAATCTATTAAAAATAAAATATATAAAAATATATAAAAAGTAACAGCTATGAATATTAAACCTCTTGCCGATCGCGTTTTGATCAGCCCTGTACCCGCTGAAGAAGTAACAATGTCGGGTATCATTATCCCCGATTCAGCTAAAGAAAAACCCCTCCGTGGCACCATCGTGGCAGCCGGCAACGGCACCAAAGATGAAGAAATGGTTGTCAAGGAAGGCGACACAGTTCTCTATGGCAAATATGCCGGAACCGAAATCGAACTCGACGGTCAGAAGTATCTGATTATGCGTCAAAGCGACATCCTCGCCGTTATCGAGTAATCATCAATTTACTTTTTAAGAACAATATTTAAAATTTCATATTAAGCTATGGCTAAAGAAATTAAATTTGATATTAAAGCTCGCGAAGAGCTCAAAAAAGGCGTTGACGCTCTTGCCGACGCCGTCAAGGTAACTCTCGGTCCTAAAGGCCGCAACGTTATTATTGAAAAGAAATTTGGCGCACCCCACATCACCAAAGACGGTGTGTCGGTAGCCCGTGAAATCGAACTCGAAGACCCCTTCCAGAACATGGGCGCCCAGCTCGTCAAGGAAGTGGCATCAAAAACAGGTGACGATGCAGGTGACGGTACAACAACCGCAACCGTTCTCGCCCAGGCAATCATCAATGTAGGTCTTAAAAACGTGGCCGCCGGTGCCAACCCCATGGATATCAAACGCGGTATCGACAAAGCTGTCGCTGCTGTTGTAGAGAACATCAAGGCCCAGTCGGAAGAAGTTGGTGACGACTTCAAGAAAATCGAAGATGTTGCCCGCATCTCGGCCAACAATGACGAGAAAATCGGTAACCTCATCGCCGAGGCCATGAAGAAAGTTAAAAAAGAAGGTGTCATCACTGTTGACGAGGCCAAAGGTACCGAAACCACCGTTGACATCGTCGAGGGTATGCAGTTTGACCGCGGTTACATCTCACCCTACTTCGTGACCAACGCCGAGAAGATGGAGTGCCAGATGGAATCACCCTATATCCTTCTTTATGACAAGAAAATCTCTAACCTCAAAGACCTCCTCCCCATTCTCGAGGCTACAGCCCAGTCGGGTCGTCCCCTTCTCATCGTGGCCGAAGATGTTGACCAGGAAGCTCTCGCAACTCTCGTTGTGAACCGTCTGCGCGGCTCGCTCAAGATTTGCGCTGTTAAAGCTCCCGGATTTGGTGACCGTCGTAAAGAAATGCTCGAAGATATAGCCATCCTCACCGGCGGTACTGTCGTATCGGAAGAAAAAGGCATGCGTCTCGAAACATCGACCCTCGATGTTCTCGGTCGTGCCGAGAAAGTAACCGTCAACAAAGACACCACCACTATCGTCAACGGTGCTGGTTCAAAAGAGGCCATCGCTTCACGTGTGGCTCAAATCAAGGCTCAGATCCAGACAACCACAAGCGATTATGACCGCGAGAAACTTCAGGAACGTCTCGCCAAACTCGCCGGCGGTGTTGCCGTGCTCCACATCGGTGCTCCCTCGGAGGTAGAGATGAAAGAGAAGAAAGACCGCGTCGACGACGCTCTCAGCGCAACCCGCGCCGCTATCGCTGAGGGTATCGTTCCCGGCGGTGGTGTAGCTTACATCCGCTCGGTTGCCTCGCTCGAAAACCTCAAGGGTGACAACGATGACGAGACTACAGGTATCCACATCGTTCTCCGCGCTATCGAGGAGCCTCTCCGCCAGATTGTGGCCAACGCCGGTGCCGAGGGTGCAGTTGTTGTTCAGCGCGTGAAAGACGGTAAAGCCGACTTTGGTTACAACGCACGCACAGGCGAATATGAGAATCTTCTCGCCGCCGGTGTCATTGACCCCGCCAAGGTAACCCGTGTGGCTCTTGAAAACGCCGCTTCAATCGCCGGCATGTTCCTCACCACCGAGTGTGTGATCGCCGACAAGAAAGAAGATAATCCCGCACCCATGGGCGGTGGCGCTATGGGCGGCATGGGAGGTATGGGTGGCATGATGTAATCAAGAACATCCCATAACTTCAAACATATATCGGACGCTGTGCCAAAATTTTGGCACGGCGTCCTTTTTTATTAGTTGATGTAGGGACGTACCTTAGGCACGTAAGGGATGCAAATAGCTATTAATCAACAACTACGTGCCAAAGTGAAGTGACCCCAAAAAGTTGGACGGATTAAACATTAACCAGTTATTGAAAGAGTTCGATATTGTA
>JAIDNJ010000261.1 GCA_029063895.1 Muribaculaceae bacterium
ACAATCCCACACCCCAGCGAATTCACTCAGATCGGTGCCCTCATCGTTGTAAACGAGCTCGAAATCGACAAAGAAAACCGTCGTCTCAGCCTCGGTCACAAACAGCTCGAAGAAAATCCCTGGGATGTATTTGAGAATATCTTCACTGTAGGTTCAGTTCACGAAGGTACTATCGTTGAAATGCTCGACAAGGGTGCCGTTGTTGCTCTCCCCTATGGCGTAGAAGGTTTTGCAACCCCCAAACACCTCACTAAAGAAGATGGTTCGATGGCCAAAGTTGATGAGAAACTCGAATTCAAAGTTATCGAATTCAACAAGGACAGCAAACGTATCATCCTCAGCCACAGCCGCATCTTTGAAGATGAAGCTAAAGTAGCCGAGCAGCCCAAAAAGAAACGCGCTCCCCGCGCTCCCAAAGCTGCTGCTGAAGAAGCTCCCATGCTCAACGCTCCAATCGAAAAAACTACTTTCGGTGACCTTGAAGCACTCGCAGCTCTCAAAGAACAGCTCTCTAAGGGCAAATAATCAGGAAGTAATACTTTCCAAATAATGGGCGGTGTGTCATAACTTGACACACCGCCTTTTTATGTATCACAAATGGTGTAAAACATATGTTGATGTCAATATCTTCGTTATATTTCAATTTATCCCGTGGAAATATGACCGAGACTAAGATAACACAGCAAAACCTATATTTGATACTGCCTTATAAAGTAGGACAGTTGGCAATGTTGTATGCAAAGAAATTTAATACTACAATATTGGGAAGCTATTCAGCTAATCTACCGCTCTAATACATATAAAGAACTGGAGTGCGAAGAGACTAAACTTTGGCATCTTGGGCCGGTTGCGCTACTGGAGCATATCTCAGAATACCACTGACGCTTATAAGTCTTACAATGAATTGCAAGGGGGCGGTGTCAAAATAAGTATTTGATAATCTTGTAGGGAGATGCCTTTGGCATGTGGTATGAATAGCATGTAGTCAATCACTACGTAACAAGGTTATGTTACTACATAGCCTGGTAAAAAGAGGCTGTGTCAAAATAAACATTTTATAATTTTGTAGGGACGTGCCTTCGGCACGTAAGGAACGCAAATCGCTGTTAATCAACCACTACGTGCCAAAGGCACGTCCCTACATCAAATACAGAAACAGCGCTGTGCCAATTTTTGACACAGCGCCCTTGCGTTATATCTTTATCAGTGGATTTATGCTTGTTGCTTGGACTGAACGGCGGGTGTGTCGTGTTTGATGGGCTTGATTTTGATTTTCATTTCATCAAAGCCTTTGCCATAGACTCCGTTGACTTTGGTCTGAGTGACGAGCGCGTTGCGGTCAATTGATTTGACGATGCGGAAGATGGTGACCGACTCGATCTTGCGGCACATCACAAGGAGAATCTTGACCTCTTTCTTGCTGTACCAACCCATGCCGTCCAGAACAGTACATCCGCGGTGAGCCTCGTTGTTTATTGCTGTGGCAATCTCTTGCCAGTAGGGGGAGAAGATGGTAAACTGGATGGCCTGACGGTTGGTGTTGATAACCTGGTCACAGACATAGGCCACAAGGAAAAGGTTGACAAAGCCAAACGCTACGTTCTCGATAGTGGCGTTTGGATTTATGACGAGAATCGCCGAGACTATACAGAAGTCGACAAACTGCATCGTGCGGCCAATCGAAACGTTGCTGCGTTTTGACACCATCGCGGCGATGATGTCGACGCCTGCTGTACTGCCGTTGTGGATAAAAGCGATACCGATACCGATACCGCAGAAGAGAGAACCTACAAGGATACTCAAGAACTTTTGACCGTGGAGCAATGCCTCGGGGAACAGCGGCTGCAATATACCGATTGCAAGCGACATTACAGTGGCACCAAAAATAGTTCTGATTACAAACTGTTTACCTACAATACGGTAAGCTATCATAAGCAACGTTGCATTGGCAACATACATAGTGATTGCTACCGGAACACCCCAGCCAAACAGTCGGAGTGTGAGGTAATAGACGTCCTGACCCAAACCGGCCATACCGCCGATAACCACACCTTCGGGAGCAATAAAGGCCGAAAACCCGAAACCATACATGAAAATACCGAGAACTATAAAAAAATAGTCCTTTGCCTCGCAATATAAGCGTGTTTTAGTAAGTTGCATTGATTTAAGAATAATAACAATTTTTTTGTGGTGCAAAGTTATCTAAAAATATTTATTTATTACGATTTTGGGTCATAAAAATAGTCGGGGTGTCATACTTCTCCAAAAAAATTATTAACTTTGTCAAATATAACTTATAAGCTGCCGATAACCGTTATGAGCGATTTTGCACATCATCAGGTCCCAAAATGGACCGAAATAGAGCATTTGCCCGAATGGGACGAGGAATTTTACCAGATATATACCGCAAAAAAATATGGTAAATGGCTCATGCTCAAGACTCTAAGGCCTGAACTACGCGACAAGCCCGAGTATAGGGAAATGATAGAGAAAGAGTTTGATGTCAGATATAATCTGGCCCATCCCCATATTGTAATGATCAATGACTTTGAGGAGGTGCCCGGCCTGGGCATGTGTATCATTACCGATGATATATATGGCGAATCGCTTCAGAAACTTATTGATACCGGTAAGGTAGACGAAGATGTGCTTCACAAGATAACGACTCAGCTTGTCGAGGCACTCCAGTATATACAGTCCAACCACATCGTGCACTATCCACTGACAACCGACCGGGTGATATTTACCGATAAGATTCACAATCTTAAACTGATCGATGTCGGGTTTGACCAGAAAAACCACCTTACACCCGCCGATTCGGCCGAGGATATATATAATTTCGGTGTCGTTCTCAACAAGACTCTTGACGCGCTTCCGACCAAACACCCCGACCTGAGACGTGTGGCAGTCAAGTGTATGGCAAAAGACCCCTCACGACGTTATCGCGACATCGAGGCGCTCAAGTCGGCGCTTAATAACCACTACAAAAACCGGTTGTATATAACCGTTATCATTTTCCTCGCCATCATGGTCATTGTGCTGGCATGGCTTAACTCGTCGTGGGCACCCGCGCCCCCCGAGGAGTTGCAGAGTCAGGAAAAACATATCAACCTGTCGGTAAAGCCGACACTCTCAATCCAGTCAATACAAAATATTTTCTGAAATGTCAGTAGAAATTAGAGAAGTACGACCGGTCAAAAGCGAGATTACCCGTTTTGTCGAGTTTGGTATCGACTTTTATAAAGACAACAAATATTTTGTGCCACCGTTGGTGATGGACGATGTAAACACCCTGTTGCCGTCGGCCAATCCCGCATTTGATTTTTGTGAGGCTCAGTCGTTCATGGCCTATCGCGACGGCAAGCCCGTGGGACGCATCACCGGAATCATCAACCGCCTTGTCAACGAACGTACCGGTGTGCCCACACTCCGTTTCGGCTTTATCGAGTTTATTGACGACAATGAGGTTGTCGATGCTCTCATGGATGCTGTCGAGCAATGGGGCCGTCAACGGGGCATGAAGCGTATAGTCGGGCCAATGGGGTTCACCGACATGGACCACGAAGGTATGCTCACCTTTGGTTTTGACGAGATAGGTACTATGGCCACCATTTACAATTATCCATACTATCCCGGTCACATGGAACGCCGCGGCATGGTCAAGGAAGCCGGGTGGGTCGAATATCGCATTACCGTTCCGTCAGAAGCGCCCGAACGTATCAGCCGCATAGCCGATCTTGTCACCCGTCGCTATAAGTTGCGCGTCGCCACATTCAAGTCGCGCAAACAGCTTGCCGAGCGTTATGGACACGAGCTTTTCCGTGTAATCAACGAGGCCTATGACGACCTCTACGGTTACTCGCCGCTCACCGACCGCCAGATTGACCACTATATCGACCAATATCTCAAGATTTTAAAACTAAACGATATATGTGTCATCGTCGATAACGAAGACAATCTTGTGGGGGTCGGCATCTCTATCCCGTCGTTTTCAAAAGCTCTTCAGGCCGGTCGTGGACGCCTTTTTCCCTTCGGGTGGTATCACCTGCTCAAGGCCTATCTGGGCAAGAACGATGTTGTCGACCTGCTCCTTGTCGCCATCAAGCCTGAATATCAGAGCAAAGGCGTCAACGCGCTCTTGTTCTCAAAACTCATACCGGCCTATAACAAGTCGGGATATAAATATGCCGAATCAAATCCCGAGCTTGAGGACAACAGCAACGTGCAAAACCAGTGGCAATATTTTGAACGCCGCCAGCATCGCCGCCGTCAGGCCTATGCAAAAGATTTATAATTGAAACAATACAAAAAGATAAAGATATATGACACCGAAATACAAAAGAATATTGCTCAAACTGAGCGGCGAATCGCTCATGGGACATCAGGGCTACGGTATCGATACCGAACGTCTTGCCCAGTATGCAGCCCAGATTACCGAAATCGTTAAATCGGGTGTGGAGGTAGCTATCGTTATTGGCGGAGGCAACATATTCCGTGGCCTTCAGGGCGCAGCCAAAGGTTTTGACCGCATCAAGGGTGATCAGATGGGAATGCTCGCTACCGTTATCAATTCGCTTGCTCTCAGTTCGGCTCTCGAGGCCAACGGTCAGCCTGCCGAGGTTTACACCGCCATCAATATGTATCCCATAGGCAAGCATTACAGCTATCGCGCCGCCATTGAGTCGCTCGGCGAAGGCAAGGTCGCTATCATGGCCGGCGGCACGGGCAATCCGTTCTTCACTACCGACACCGGTTCGGCTCTCCGTGGCATCGAGGTCGGGGCCGACGTCATGCTCAAAGGGACCCGTGTTGACGGCATCTATACCGCCGACCCCGAAAAAGACCCCACGGCAACCAAGTTTGACAAAATCACCTATGACGAGATACTTGCGCGCGGTCTCAAGGTTATGGACCTCACCGCCACCGCTCTCTGCAAGGAAAACAAACTCCCGATTGTGGTCTTTGACATGGATACCCCCGGAAACCTTCTCAAGGTAATTGCCGGTGACAATATCGGAACTTATGTATATTAAACTGACAATAATACTTTAAAACTATATCACAATGACAAATCCAGCAACTTATCTCGACCCGGCCGAGGAAAAAATGGAACTTGCCGTAGCTTATCTTGACGAATCACTTGCCCACATCCGTGCCGGCAAAGCCAATCCCAAGATTCTTGACGGTATCCGTGTTGACTACTACGGTAGCCAGGCTCCCATCTCAAACGTGGCAAACATCTCTGTGCCCGATGCACGTACAATCGTCATCACTCCCTGGGAAAAATCAATGTTCCGCGAAATAGAAAAAGCAATCATCAACAGCGAGCTCGGCATTACTCCCGAAAACAACGGTGAGGTTATCCGCCTTGCCATCCCCCCGTTGACCGAAGACCGCCGTAAACAGCTCGTTAAACAGTCAAAAGCTGAAGCCGAGCAGGCCAAAGTGTCGGTTCGCAACGCCCGTCGCGATGCTATCGAAGGCCTCAAAAAAGCTGTTAAGCAGGGCATGAGTGAAGATGTTCAGAAAGACGCCGAAGGTGACGTTCAAAAACTTCACGACAAATATCTCAAAAAAATAGATGAGATTTTTGTCGCAAAAGAAAAAGAAATTCTCACCGTCTGATCAAAAGCAATCGACCGCCCATGCAAACCGTTCTTTTTACATCGACCATTTTCGGTCCTATCCACAGCCGTCGTCTCGGTGTTTCTCTCGGTATAAATCTGATGCCCCGTGACGGCAAGGTGTGTACTTTTGACTGCCTCTACTGTGAGGCCGGATTCAATGCCCAGGGACCCGGCAAGGCCGGCATACCGCCGCGTGCCGAAGTAAAAAAACTTCTTGAAGAGAAGCTGGCCGATATGAAAAAGAAAGGTGAGCCCCTTGATGTCATAACGTTTTCGGGAAATGGAGAGCCAACTCTCCATCCCGATTTCGGAGGGGTGATCAACGACACAATCGAGCTGCGCGACCGCTATTTCCCCGATGTGAAAATCAGCGTGCTCAGCAACTCGACACGTATTGACCGTCCCGATGTTGTCGAGGCGCTCAAACGTGTCGATAACAATATCCTCAAACTCGACTCGGCAATCGACTCGACGGTGCAAATCATTGACCGACCGACCTATCCCGCATATAATGTCCGCTCCATTGTCGACTCAATGAAGCAGTTTGACGGCAGTTTCATCATTCAGACCATGTTCCTGCGCGGCACTCATGACGGTGTCAACATCGACAATACTACCGACAGCGAGGTCGATGCTTTGATTGACGTCTATAATGAACTGAAGCCGCGTGAGATTATGATTTATTCTATCGACCGCAAGACGCCGGCCGAACATCTTCAGAAGGTTGAGAAACCCGAGCTTGAGGCAATCGCCGAGAAAATAAGACGCCGCACCGGAGTGAAGGTACAGGTGGCGTGACTACTTATTTATAATTAACCCAAAGTAAAAAGTGATTAAAACTCCACAGCCCCTTCGCGAGGGCGATAAAATCGCGATTGTATCGCCGGCCGGTATTCCTGTGCCGGCGCATGTAAAATCGGCCGCCGACATTCTGCGTCAGCAAGGCTATAGAGTCGAGATAATGCCTCATGCGCTTGGCAAGTGGGGTTCTTACAGCGGAACGGATGAAGAACGTTTCTCTGACCTTTATGATGCCTTGACCGACCCCGAGGTGCGTGCCATTCTTTGTGGTCGCGGAGGATATGGCGCTGTCCACATTCTGGATCGCCTTGATAAACTGCCGCTTTCCCAGGACCCCAAATGGATTATCGGGTTCAGTGATATTTCGGCACTGCATGCGCTCATGCACAAACATGGTGTCAAGTCGGTTCATGCGTCGATGTGTTCTCACATCCGTCTTGGAGAGGATGACGCCGACAACAGTCTGCTCTTCGGACTCCTTCGTGGCGAGCAGCCCAATCTCTACTTCAAACCCAGTCCGCTCGACCGTCCCGGCGTGGCCGACGGTAAGCTCATAGGCGGTAATCTTGCCGTTCTCGCTGACCTTATCGCTACTCCCTATGACCTTTTGCTGCCCGACACAATCCTCTTTATCGAAGATGTTGCCGAGCCCATCTATAAAATAGAGCGCGTACTCTATCAGCTCACACTCAACGGTGTGTTACCCAATCTCAAGGGATTGATTGTCGGCCAGTTTACCGAGTATGCAGGCGATAAAAATTATGACACGATGGAAGAGATGATTCACGAGATGGTCAAGCCTTATGGCTATCCCGTGGCCTATGATGCCCCTATCGGACACGTGTTCCACAACTCTCCGGTTATCGAGGGTGCTCATGTAACTTTACGTGTTACGGCCGACCCGACCGGCGAAAATTCGTTAATTTATTGGCCCTGAGCCACTGAAAGCATTGATAGCGTCGGCAATCGTGCCGATTTGCCCGTCGGACAGATGATCGCCTATAGGAAGCGACACACAAGTTGCCGCTATTTGGCGCGTCACGTTGAAGTCACCTTTAAACTCGCCGCTGCAACATGGCTGGTCTATGGCCGCCACGTTGTAGTGGCAGTCTGTTTCTATACCGTTGTCATAGAGAAATCGGCGCAGGCTGTCGCGGTCTTGTGTTCTGATGACAAACTGATGGTAGATGTGTTGACCTGAGCCGGGTGAGCAGGGGAGTGTTATGAGGGGATTGTTGATGAGGTGGCAATATTTCTCGGCCCGCTTTATGCGTCTCATGGTTATTTCATCGATACATGGTAGTTTGACGTTGAGGACGGCGGCCTGCATGGCGTCGAGGCGGCTGTTCACCCCTTTATAGATGTTATGATAACGACGGTCGCTTCCATAGTTGGCAAGTGTTCTGATTGTTTTGGCAAGTTGTGTGTTTCCGGTTACAACAGCTCCGCCGTCACCGAGAGCACCGATATTTTTTGTGGGATAGAAACTGAAGGCCGCCACATCGCCAAGTCCTCCGGCCACATTTGAACAGAGCCCTTTGATGATCGACTTTGCTCCGATGGCTTGAGCGCAGTCCTCGATGATGACGAGTCCATATCGGTTTTTAAGGTCGATCAGTATAGGGTCAAATGCAATCAGTCCGTAGAGGTGAACGGTCATTATCGCCTTTGTCGCCGGTGAAATTGAATCCTCGATTTTAGAGAAGTCGATATTCATTGTCAATGGGTCAGCGTCGACCGGAACGGGCCTTAATCCCGCGCGCCAAACAGCTATGAATGAGGCTATGTAGGTGTTGGCCGGGATGATTATCTCGTCACCCGGCTTGAGTTGTCCGAGAGTTATGAGGCCTTCGAGTATGAGTGTGAGCGCATCGGTGCCGTTGGCAACCGGAACGACTTCGGGAGCTCCGGTGATTTTTTTCATGAGGTTTTCAAACCTGTCAAGCTCGGGTCCTCCAATGTATAGTCCCGAGTTGGCCACCCGGTTAATTGCCCTGCTGATTTGATCGCCAAACCTGTCGTTGACTGCTTTAAGGTCGAGAAACGGTATCATGACGGTCGGTATCGGGCAATATATTTTGTGTAGTCGCGAATGTAGTCCTCCTCGCTGTATAGTTCTGATGAGAGGACAAGAACAACCGTACCCGGTTCAAACCGGCTCAGAGTGCGCCAGATTCCGGGAGCCACATACATCCCCTCCTGTGGGTCGGTCATGACAAATGATTTGTGGTGGCAACCGTCATCAAGAACCAGAGTGAAGCCTCCCGACACCGGGATGATGATCTCATGGGAGGCGATGTGGGCGTGACCTCCGCGCACGGCTTCGTGTTTGAGATTGTGAAGATAGAATATGCGCCTGATGTCAAACGGTATATCCGTCATGCCGTTCTGTACCACCGTGAGAATACCGCCCTGGCCGGGAATACTGTCAAGTTTCAACAACCTGCAATTTTTAAGGTCGGGAACAGGCGATATTTGGTCAGAGGTACTCATAAGGTCTCATTTTTAATGACGCTTGAAAAGACGCAGAAACTCACCTATCCACAATACAAACGACGTTGACCCTATGATGACAAGCCAATCGGTCAGGCTGATGGGACACACGTTGAAGAAGCTCCCGCCTATGTTGACAATCACAATCTGGCCTATGAAAATGAACAGGACAATGAAGCCGAATTCCGAACATCCCTTGAGGTTGAACGCCGATGCTCCGGTACCGAATGCCCGGGAGTTGAACATGTTCCAGAACTGGAGGAATACAAAGAACGTGAAGAACATCGACAGCTCGATAGCTGTGAGTGTTGGTTGTCCTGCGGCTTGGGGCAGTTTTGCAAATATATCGGTTATTGACGGCACGTTGTAGGTCTCAAACGTGTGAAGCAACCACAGGAGTATAACGAAAAATGCCAATCCGACTCCAATAATAGATGTCCACATCGAACGGTTGATTATAAACTTACGTCGGTCGCGAGGTTTGTCGGCCATCACGCTGAGGCTGGGTGGCAGCGATGCGAGTGCCATTGCGGCAAATGTATCCATTATCAGGTTGACCCAAAGCATCTGGGTAACGGTAAGGGGTGATTCGGTACCCATAAACGCGCCGGCAAGGACGATGAGACAAGCCGCTACGTTTACAGTCATCTGGAAAAGGATGAATCGCTGGATATTGCGGTAGAGCGATCGGCCCCACATCACGGCGCGTCCGATCGAGGCAAACGAGTTGTCGATAATGGTGATGTCAGATGCTTCTTTTGCCACCGAGGTACCGTCGCCCATCGACAATCCCACATGGGCGGCTTTAAGTGCCGGCGCATCGTTGGTGCCGTCGCCCGTCACCGCCACTACCTGATTGTGGCGCTGGAGCGATTCAACAAGTCGTTTCTTGTCCATCGGTCGGGCACGGGCTATAATCTTGAGGTCCATGACACGTTGGTCGAGCTGTTCGTCGGTGAGATCGGCAAATTCAGGGCCTGTTATGATATTACGGTCATTGTCGGTGTCTTTCCACAAACCTATCTGGCGTCCAATCTCTTTGGCCGTGGCGGGAGTGTCGCCGGTGACGATTTTGACAGCTATACCGGCATCGGTCACTTCTTTTACTGCGTAGGGAACGTCGGGACGGACAGGGTCTGAAATAGCGACTATACCGAGCATGGTGAGGTTGTCGGCTACCACTTTTGAATCGGCAACAGCGATCTCCCCTTCATTGAGAACGGCATAGGCAAACCCGAGCGTTCTCATAGCCTGATTCTGGTAGTCGAGCAACATTTTATTGATATCTTCCCGGGAAATATCGCCTGCTATCGACGAGCAAAGCGACATGACTATTTCGGGAGCACCTTTGACAAATATAATGCGTTTGCCGCTCTCTTTGTCACGGATGATGCTTGCCATATATTTGCGCTCGGTGGTGAACGGGAGTTCTTCAATCACCTCGGTTTCCTCTCTCAGGCGTCGATAGTCGAGCCCGTTGGATCGTAGCCATAGAAGAAGAGCGCCCTCGGTCGGATTGCCGAGAACCTGAGGCTTGTCGGGATTTGACAGGTCGAGTTGAGCGGTAGAGTTGACAGCGATGCCTGTTGTAATGAGACGCGACACCTCGTCTTGCCCCGGCTTTTGGTTGGGATTCAAAGCAAAAAAGCGAGTCTCGGCTACCTGCATCTGGTTTTGGGTGAGCGTGCCGGTCTTGTCGGTACAGATGACGGTTGTCGCTCCCATTGTTTCACAAGCGTGCATCTTACGCACGAGGTTGTTGGTCTTGAGCATGCGTCTCATCGAGTAGGCGAGTGACAGATTCACCGCCATCGGCAATCCCTCGGGGACGGCTACCACGATAAGAGTGACGGCGATCATGACGGTTTGCAACAGGTAGGCTATGAGTGCCATCAGGTCAAAAGGCTGGCCAATGGTGTGAAAATAATATTGGACAAGTCGGCCTATGATGATGAGGGCCGCCACCGTGTAGCTTGCCTTGGTGACGAGTGATCCCAGACGGTCGAGCTGCTCGTTCAGGGGAGTCCTGACACTGTCATCGATGGTGGCGGCCTTGAAAACCTTTCCGTTTTCGGTGTGGTCGCCAACAGCAAACACTTTCATCACACCATGTCCTTCCATAACTTTGGTGCCGCGCATGACGTGGTTTGAAGGGAACGTGGCTTCAGAGTCAAACATTGCCGGGTCGGTGGTCTTGACTGCAACCGGTTCTCCGGTAAGTGTCGACTCGTCGACCGAGAGCGTTACGGCATCAAGAAGCTCGCCGTCGGCCGGAATCTCTTCACCGGTGGTGATGATGACAATATCGCCGGTCACGACATCTTTTTTTGCAATCTGCACGGTGTTGCCGTTACGAATAACCTGGACCGGCTCGTCATCGTTGACGCGGTTGAGTACCTGGAACTCGCGTTCGGCCTTCATCTCAAAATAAAAGGCGAGTCCGGTGGCGAGCAGGATTGCGATAAAGATACCCCCGGGTTCAAAGAACACCGATGCTCCTTGCCCCAGACAGTAGTATTCATAGAGCGAGATGCCAATTGACAGTACACCGGCAACGAGCAGGATGATGATGAGCGGGTCTTTGAATTTCTTGAGAAACTGAGAAAACAGAGACTCTTTTTCGGGGGGTGTCAGTATGTTGGCCCCGTGTAGCGACCGGCTTTCTTCAACTTCACGGTCGGTGAGGCCTTTGATATCGTTAATATGTTGTGCCATTGTTTGATGAAATTCGTTTACTGATATTCGTTTTTTTCAATGTCAAGGGCTGTTTTTGCGTTTTTGTCGGGTTGTAGTGACTGCATCATCGGGAGTGCCAGACGGTGATTGCGGGTCGTGTAACTTATCGAATTGTCATCACAGACGGCTACACAATCAAAGCAGTTGATACACCGCGAGCCATCAACGACATGGTCATCGAGATTGATACACTGAGCTTTGCAGGCATACTCGCAGCGGCGGCAGTTGGTACAGGTATCGGTGTCGATGTCAAAATGAAAAACGGCGTGGCGACTCACAACACCGAGAATTGCCCCGACAGGACACATCGTGTTGCACCACAGGCGCCCCTTGCGGGCTGCCAGCCATGCAATCAGCAGTATGGTGGTCAGCGTGACCGCAAATGCCGATGCCGATGCTGCTGCAAGCGGGTTTATGATCTTGCAGAAGATTGCAAAAGGATCGAGAATCAAGGCAGGCACCGTGATACCGGCGATGAGTGTACCAAACACGATGATGAGCATTGACAACCTCAACGTAGTTAACCCGGTGGAATACCGGAACGGACGACGGTATCTCATTTTTGTGGTTAGCCGGGGAATACGTAGGAAGATATCCTGAAGCGTGCCCAGCGGACAGACGGTCGAGCAATAGATGCGTCCAAAAAGAAAAGTTACAACAATCCAAAAAAAGATTGTTGTAACTGAAAGAATTAATATCGTTGGTATAAACTGAATGCTCTCAATCCACCCCAACCCGATCGAGATGACCGCCCCGATCCCCGCGGCATAGGCCGACGCTATTGTCAGTAATGCCACCGAAACGATTATACGTAGATATTTCAGCTTTTTCTGCAAGGTCGTGGAGCGGGAGTTTTAGATGTTTTCAGATTTTATCCATTTCCTCGTCGATAGAGAAATCGTCGGGGAGGTCGTCGTCAAAGTCGAGCGTGCCGTCGCTTTCGGGTTCGTTAGTCTCCTCTTTGGAGTCCTTCTCTTTCTTGTCTTTGGCCTTTACACCCTTTGAACCGCCTTTTTCTTTATTTTTAAGACCTTCGAGAATTAGTGCTGCAAGTTCATCGGCGAGCTCGGGGTTGTCATCGATAACAGCTTTGGCCGAGTCACGTCCTTGTGCAATTTTAGATCCGTTGTAGCTGAACCACGAACCGCTTTTTGCAATGATGCCGAGCTCCACACCAAGGTCGATGATTTCGGAACTGCGCGAAATACCCTCGCCAAACATGATGTCAAATTCGCAGCGTTTGAATGGGGGTGCGACTTTGTTTTTGGTAACTTTTACTTTGGTGTGGCGACCCAAAACGTCCTCACCGTCCTTGATGGCGCTTGACGAGCGGATGTCGATACGGACCGATGCATAAAATTTGAGCGCGTTACCTCCGGTGGTTGTTTCGGCGGGGCCAAACATGCTGCCGATTTTGTCACGCAGCTGGTTTATGAAGATACAGGTGGTGTTGGTGCGTGCGATTGCTCCGGTGAGTTTTCTCATAGCCTGAGACATCAGTCGGGCCTGAAGACCCATGTTTCGGTCACCCATCTCGCCCTCGATTTCGCCTTTGGGTGTAAGAGCAGCTACCGAGTCAACGACAAGGATATCGATTGCCGACGAGCGGATGAGTTGTTCGGCGATTTCAAGTGCTTGCTCTCCGTTGTCGGGCTGTGAAATGAGCAGGTTGTTGGTGTCGACTCCCAGTTTCTCGGCATAGAAACGGTCAAAGGCATGCTCGGCATCGATGATGGCGGCGATACCTCCCTGTTTCTGAGCCTGAGCGATGGCGTGGATGGCGAGAGTAGTCTTACCTGACGACTCGGGACCATAAATCTCGATGATTCGTCCACGAGGAAAGCCTCCGACACCGAGGGCATAATCAAGGCCGATCGAGCCGGTGGGGATTACCTCGATATCCTCGACAGCCTCGTCGCCGAGTTTCATGACGGCACCGCGTCCATAGTCCTTTTCGATTTTTTGCATCGCCTGGGCGAGAGCGTTGAGACGTGCTTCACGGGGATCGGCGGGTGCCGCCGATTTCTTTATAGTTTTTTTACCTTTTTCGTTTTTTTCCATTTTGTTGAGTGTTTTATTATTTCTGTCGCAAAGTTAAGGATTTACATGGGCAATACACATGCCCGGTATTGTTAAAATATGGTTAACTTTTATTTTCCTTGAAATTTGCGGTTGAAGTAAAGCAGCTGATATAGAATTGAATTGCTCCAGTAGGCACCGTTGTGGATACCGGGACGCGAGATATAATCGTGAGAAATGCCGCGGGCAAGCAGGTCGTTGTGGAGATTGTTGTTGACCTTTGCAAAGAAATCCTGGGCTCCGCAGTCAAAGATGATGTTGAGCTGTCCGTCGGTTATATCCTTGGCGATGGTGGCTACAGTGTGGCTGTCCCATACATCTTTGTTTGATTCATATTCGCCCAGTCTCAGTTTCATTTTCCAGTTGTTGGGGAAAGGACGGATGTCGACGCCGCCGCTGGTCGAGCCGGCGTTCTTGAACAGGTCGGGATGACGCATTGCAAGATAGAGCGCTCCGTGACCGCCCATCGACAGGCCGGTGATGGCGCGTTTGTCGGGTGAGGCGATTGTCGGGTAGTTGGCGTCGATATAGGGCACGAGGTCGTTGACAAAGAATGATTCCATCTGCATTTCTTTGTCGATTGGAGAGTCCCAGTACCAGCTGTCACGTCCGTCGGGACAAACGAAAATCATGCCGTAAACATTGGCGAGCGAGTCGAGGTCCTGAAGAGCGGGCCATGTTTTGTAGCTGCCCCCATAACCGTTAAGCAGATAAACGGTCGGGAACTTTTCGGAATTGTCGGCTTCGAGCGCACGTGACGGCTGAATTACTGTCACTTTCATGGGTGAGGCGAGGTTGGCGGTCGCTACCGTGACGGTGTCGCCCTGAACCTTTGTTTCAGTCACCGGATCGTGAGTAGCAGCCGGCGACGCACATCCGGCAGCAGCGATGGCGATTATAAGTGACAGTGTGAGGAAAATTCGTTTCATTGTGATAAATAGCTGTTTTGGGTTATTATAAGTTTGATTTTAATCAGGATTTGGGATTGTCAAAATGAACATCCATCTGAGGGAACGGGAAGCTGATGCCTGCTTTGGCGGGCAACTCTTCATAGAATCGTTCGTTATATCGGAAGTAAACCGTCCAGTAGTCGCCTGAAAGTACCCATGCCCTGATTGTGAGATTGACCGAGCTGTCGGCGAGTTGGTCGAGATAGACTGCCGGGCTGCGATCTATCTGAGGGTTGAGCTGGGCAAGACGTGCGGCCTTGCGCGCTTCCCATTTTTCTTTGCGGCGGCGTATGGCGGTTTGTGAACCGAACAAACGTTGCCACCAGGGTAGTTGCTCGTTGGCGGCAGCCTCCATTAGGTCGTCGTTCTCGGTGTCGTCCTGGTCATCTTCAGTATTCTGGTCGTCGGCATTTTCGTTTGCCTCGGGTGAGACAGCTGTGACTGCATAACTGCCTGTCCCGGCCGGGGTGCCGTCGAGGGTGCGCTTTTCGTTGGCGTCGGCAACAGCCTTTGCTACTATAGCCTTGGCTTCATTGTCGGCGATTTTACCTTTGAGAATGAGCGGTTCGTTGTCAAACATCTCAAGGATTGCCTTTCGGGCGTTATCGACGCTGTCACCATATGATATCGAAAGAGTCCACGAAACACGGCGCACGACTTGACCCGAATAATTGTTGATGCTTGAGGTCGACAGTGTTCCGTTGGGAATGAGTATTGTCTTGTTGTCAGATGTAGTGACGACAGTCGAGAAAATCTGAATTTCCTTTACGGTTCCGGCAAAACCCTGCACCTCAATGTAGTCACCGACTTTGTAGGGTTTGAGCAGAAGAATGAGCACACCGCCGGCAAAATTCTGAAGGGTTCCGCTCAGCGCCATACCGATGGCTACGCCGGCCGAGGCAAAGAGGGCAAGGAACGAGCTTGTCTCGATACCTATGATTCCGATACAGGTTACAATCAGAATGAAGTAGAGCAGGATGCGCACGAAGCTGAGGATAAAAGTCGACAGCGATGCGTCAACCTTGCGGCGCACGAGAATCAGCGCGATGAAACGGTTGATTTTACCGATGATAAATTTGCCGATGTAAAAGACGGCGATGGCGATGGCCAGATTGATGGCAAGCTTGACGACACCTTGAACGAGATTGTTCATGAACTCGTCAAAGGTGAGGTTTTTGAGCTGATCGAGATTTTCTTTGGGAACCTCGAGGGTTGTGGTCGTGTCGGCCGGTGTCAGCCCGGGTAAAGTCGATTGTATGAAATTAAAGAGTCTCATTTAGCCTGAAGGGGTTGATATTTTGCGATATCTTCAAACCACGATGTGGTGTTGTAGCCTTTGGTCGAGGCCGACTGTTCGGTTGTCATTATGTAGGTGGCAAGACCGCAGTGGTGGTCGATTCTCACGTGTCCGAAATAGGGCATCGCGGCTTTGTAGACAACGGTTTTTTCAAGTTGTTTGTTCCATTGGAGTCCCAAATCGCTGTCATCGGTAAGATAGTCGATGAAATGTTTCAGGTCATAATAGTAGCATGTACCTGAAATTGTATTGGTGAGTCGCTGGGGTGAGTAGGACGAACTGTAGTCGTCGGTTGAATAATAGATGGCTCCGGTCATCATGGCGAGTTCCTCGACCTCTTCAAGGTTGATTACCGAGATTGTACACCAGTCGTCCGAGTATCCGCGGTTGACATAATATTCATAAGTGTTGCGGGCGGCCCCGACGATGTCGGGTGTCTCGGCGGCAAGAAGTTTGATGTTCCGGTCATAAGGCATGCCGTCGGCCGGGAGTTCTGTGGCCGAGCCGATAAGGTACTGGGCGACGTCGCGTAGCTCATAAGCGACCTCGATTGTAGCCATATTGCAGCAGTCGGCATATATGTAGTCAAAATCGGCTTTGCTGAGCACACGTTTGAGAGTCTTTATATTCATGCGCGAGCCGTTGTCGTCGCCAAACGATAACGGTGATGCTGTTTTCTCCGACCGGCTGTCGGTATCTTCGGGTCCGTCGACAATCCAGCCCGACGCATGACTCCACAAAATGAGACCGTAATTTTCGGCGGGAGCCGCTTTCTTCATGTCGGCAATAACCTCGGACATGCGAGCCGATGATGTTGACCGCTCGTCATCGGTATAGGTTTTTATGGTTTCCCATCCGGCCGGTTTCAACTCTTTAAGCTCAATCTTGCCGTGGCGACTGTGATGGTATACAATCCAGCGTGACGAACCGAGGTCATTGGCTGCCAACAGCATTTCGTCAAGGTCGCTTGTGTCAAAATTGCTGCTGCCAAGTGAATTGTCAGCTACCATGTAGACGAGAACTGTGCGCGGGGTTGTGGTCGGTTCTACCGGCTTTGGATCATCGCTACCACACGATGAGAGAGTAAACAGGAACGAAAAAATAAAAGAAAAAAGTATTGCTTTTTTTAAATATTTCATAGAGATGGATAAATAAAATTGGAGAGTGTCTAATAAGTTGCAAATTTACTAAAAATAGCGGAGTGAAAATAAAATTAAAATGTTAAAATGGTCGTTTACCTCCTTTGATATGCCTAATGAATGTTAACAAATCCATACTTTGGGTGATGTAAAGTGTTCCTATTAGAGAATAAGTTTATAACTTTGTCATTGTACAACACGAAAAAACGTTTATTTATGGATAATACGCTCACCTTTTTAGTAAAAAACCGGGTGTCGGGCGATGGATGCCGCGAGGCAATACGATATAAATCGTGCCACGATTGTGGATGGATTGGCACGACATGGAATGAATTTGGCGAAATGGTCGACAAGACTGCATGCGCTCTCGAAATTGTGGGAGTAGCCCCTCAGGGTACAGTCGCTGTTTTCTCGGCCAATCGTCCCGAGATTCTGTATACTGATTTCGGTGCATTTGCCAACCGTGCGGTTCCCGTGTCGATTTACTCGACAAGCAGTGCCGCTCAGGTTCGATATATAGTTAACGATTCAAAGGCGTCGGTACTTTTTGTGGGTACACGCGAGCAATACATCATTGCACGTGCCGAGCTCCCCAACATGCCGTCGCTCAAGCTTATAGTGACTTATGACGACGTGGAACGCGAGGCTATAGATGAAAATACGCTCACGTTCAAGGCGTTTATGGAACTCGGGTCAAAGGCATCGGCCGACTGTCGCCACGAGATTGAGACCCGTACATCGGCCGCCCGTCCCGACGATATAGCGACCTTGCTCTATACCTCGGGAACAACCGGCGAGCCAAAGGGTGCAGTGCTCACTCACTCAAATTTTGACGCGGCGATTGATTTTCATATCCGTCGCCTGACTATGCTCTCTGACCGCGATACATCGCTCTGCTTCCTGCCCCTGAGTCATATTTTTGAAAAGGCATGGACCTATTTCTGTCTCAATTTGGGCATGGTGGTGAGCATCAATAATGACCCGCGCGACATCACCAAATCGTTGCGCGAAGTGCGTCCGACATGTATGTGTGCCGTGCCTCGCTTCTGGGAGAAAGCCTACTCTACAATAAGGGAAAAAATGGACAAGCAGTCGGGTTTCAAGAAGATGCTTGTTGCCCGTGCTCTTAAAGTCGGTATCGATCGTAACATGAATTATGTGCGTCGGGGTCTCAAGGCTCCCTGGTGGCTCGAGACTCAATATAAATTTTTTGACAAGCGCATTTTTGGACCTGTCCGTCGCGTGATGGGTATAGAACGCGGAAATATTTTCCCCACAGCCGGGGCTCCGCTCAGTTCAAATATCATCGAGTTCTTTCACGCGATGGGTGTCAATATCGTGATAGGTTACGGATTGTCCGAGACGACGGCAACCGTGTCGTGCTATCCCGATGTGGATTGGCATCTCGGGTCGGTGGGAACACCTCTCGACGGTATCGAGGTGAAAATAGGTGAAGATTCGGAGATACTGGTTAAGGCTCCCACGGTGATGCGCGGCTATTTCAATAAGCCCGAGGAAACCAAAGCGGCCTTTACAGCCGACGGATGGTTCCGCACCGGCGATGCCGGCTATATTGACGATTCGGGTCAGATTGTGCTTACCGAGCGCATCAAGGATCTTTTCAAAACATCAAACGGTAAATATATCGCCCCTCAGGCTATCGAAAGTCGTCTTGGCGAGGATAAATATATTGAGCAGGTCGCTGTCATCGGTGACCAGCGCAAATATGTCACAGCCATTATTATCCCGGCTTTTGAGGCTCTCAAGGAGTATGCGCTCAAAAAGAAGATTTCCTATAAATCGATTGAGGATTTGATACGTAACAGCGATATCAACAAACTCATAAGCGAACGAATCGAAGCTCTTCAGGAAGGTTTTGCAAGTTTTGAGAAAATCAAGAAATTCACGCTGCTTCCCAAAGAGTTTACGATGGAGTCGGGCGAGCTCACCAACACGCTCAAGTTGCGTCGTCCGGTTATCAGCAGCCGTTATGCCCGTGAAATCGAGGCAATGTATGCCTGACACCGGTTGCATGTAAATTTTTGGAATAAACCATGTCATTAGTCTCAAAGCTGCGTAATGTGGCCGCGATGCCCACATTCCCCATATTACTGTGTTTATGTGCCGTTCACGGTCTTAACGACCTGTTGCAGGCGGTCATCAACGCAATGTATCCCATGCTGAAGGCCGACCTTGACCTGTCGTTTGGTCAAATCGGTCTCATTACACTCGTTTATCAGTTGTCGGCCTCTATTTTTCAGCCGGTTGTCGGTTATGCATTTGACCGCCGGCCTTTTGTATGGAGTTTGCCGGCCGGGATGATGTGTACGTCGGTTGGAATTGTGTTGTTTGCGTTTGCCAATACATTGTCATGGATTCTTGTCGCGGTATTCATGGTTGGTATGGGGTCGTCGACTCTTCATCCCGAGGCCTCACGTATCACGTCGCTCGCCGGTCGTCCACGTCGCGGAGTGGCTCAATCGGTATTTCAGGTCGGAGGGAATTTTGGCAGTTCGATAGGTCCGCTTCTTGTGGCATTTATCGTGGCGCCTCATGATCGCCGTTATGTGGCGTGGTTCCTGATTTTTTCTTGTCTTGCCTTTATGGTGCTCAGACCTGTGTGCCGGTGGTATAGTAACTATCTCGCCGAGGTGCGCACATCCAAGGCTCAGGACACGTCCAAGGCCCATCTGCCTCTGTCGCGACAAATGACGGTGTTTACAATCTGTGTTATCGTTATACTGATATTTTCCAAATATGTCTATATCGCCAGCCTTTCGAGCTATTATACGTTCTATCTTATTGACAAATTTGGAGTGAGTGTATCACAGTCTCAGATTTATCTGTTTGTTTATGTGGCGTCGACGGCTGTCGGTACGCTCGTTGGCGGCCCGTTTGGAGACCGATATGGACGTAAGCCGGTGATATGGATCTCGATACTCGGCACCGCACCGTTCAGTTTGTTGCTTCCCCATGTAGGATTGCCGATGACGGTTGTTCTCAGTTTTTGTGCCGGATTTATGCTTTCGTCGGCATTCCCGGCAATACTTCTTTATGCCCAGGAACTTTTGCCTACCAAATTGGGGATGATATCGGGCTTGTTTTTCGGTTTTGCTTTTGGAGTGGGCGGTGTAGCCTCGGCCATGCTCGGTGATTTTGCCGATAAATATGGCATTGAGGCGGTCTACAACATCTGTGCCTACATGCCCCTGCTCGGTATCGTCGCCGCTTTCTTGCCCGACCTCAAGAAAAAATGAGGAGGCCAATTTAAATCAGTGATATTATTGAACGGACTGTGCGTGTGATGTTTTGGAGAGTCGTTTCCTCTTCCATCGCGTCGTGGAGTGAACATGGTCCCAGAACGATAGGAAACACTGCGGTAAAGGGACTTTTAGTGTAATCAAAATCGGGCGAGACGGTACCACAGATGGCGACAACCCGTCGGGCGCCGTTTTGAAAACTTCTTTTGGCTATGCCATAAGGTGCTTTGCCTCCGAGAGTTTGATTGTCGATTTTGCCTTCACCGGTGATGACAATGTCGGCATCGGTGACCTTGTTGTCAAAGTCGATGATGTCAAGAAGAGTATCTATTCCCGATTGTATTTTAGCACCGCAAAATATAGCGAGAGCAGCACTAAGTCCACCTGCCGCACCACCTCCTTTTACCGATGTCATTCCGGGATAACCGGCGGTCGTGGCTACACGGTCAAGATTTAACAGACCGGCTTCAAGGTCGTTGACCATCCGGGGCGTGGCTCCTTTTTGCGGTCCAAAAACGCTGGCGGCTCCCGAGGGTCCGCACAGCGGGTTATCGACATCCGAGGCCACGATAATTTCCACTCCGCTTAAATCGAGTGCTTCTGAGCTGTCAATCGACCTTATCAATGAAAGGTTGCCACCGTTACCTTCAAGAGGTTTGTTGTCTCGGTCAAGAAAACGGAAGCCGAGCGCCTGTAACATGCCGGTGCCGCCGTCAACGGTTGCCGACCCGCCGGCACCTACGATTATGCGTTTGCATCCCTTGGCAACAGCTTTCTTTATGAGGGTGCCTAAACCAAAAGTGGTTGTCAACATCGGGTTAAGCTGCCCCTCGGAAACGAGAGTCAGGCCGGCTGCCGATGCGGTCTCGATGAAGGCGGTCGACTTGTCGGCACTGAAGCCGACGGCCGCCTGAACAGGTTGACCGAGTGGACCGGTAATGTCAAATTTTGAAATTGTCGCGCCTGTAGCGGCGGTCATGGCGCTTACCGTGCCTTCACCACCGTCGGCAATTTCCAGGACTATCAGGTCACAATCGGGAGCAATTTGCCTGACGGAATTCGAGGCGCCCATACCGGCCATCGACGACGATACCGAACCCTTGAACGAATCAATGGCTATGACGGCTTTCCTGATCATTTTTTGCCTTTGGAGTCATCGGTTAATGACAGGATCAGATTGTTGACATAAGGTGTTGAACGTATTGCCGAGGCACGGTTAAGATATTGAACGGCCTTCGTTTTGGAGTCCGAATCATCGTGGTTGTCACGATATAATTCGAGATAGTAGTTGCCCAACGTCAGTATCACCTCATAATTGTCGGGGTCAAGCTGGAGAATGTGGCTGAAGACCTCGGCGGCTTTGTCGGGTTTGTTGACAATCATGTATCCGCGGGCAAGCGTTGTCAAAAAACGTATGTCGTCGGGTAACCCGCGAAGCATCAGCTCACTGTAGCTTATCATCATGGGACCGTTGTTGCGGAATGTGTAGTAGTCCATAAGATAATTATCGGCTACACGTCTCATCCACGGTATGTGTTGTTTGACCTGAAGCAGATAGCCCTCGTATAGCGACGTCATCCCCTGGTCAAAACTGAGACTGCGCACATAGTGGAACACTGAGTCAAGGTCGATTTGGCGTGAGGCGGCTTTCTCGGTCAGCGCCATCGATGATGTGGTGTCGTTCTGCATCTCGGCCGATACAATCGCATGACCGAAGTCGGCAGGCGTGGGGTGAGATCCCTCGATAATAAGGTCATACATTGCCGAGGCGCTGGCCCATTCCTGCTGGTCATAAAACTGACTCGCTTTCCGCTCAATCGACTTGTTGCGGTTGGCCGACGCCTGGATAAACACCGTCGCGACGAGGATTATATATACAAATGCTCTCATAAAAATCGATATCAATCGTTCATACCTATGCCGGTGAGTTCATAGAGCAGTCTCATATAGCGGCGGGCTATAATCTTGGATGAGAATTTGGTCTCGACATGATTGTGCAGCTCTTCACGATCGACGGGACGGCTCAGTGCCCAGATGATTCCCTCGGCAAGCGATTTCGAATTTTTATATTCGGCGATATATCCGTTTTTCATGTGGTCTATGATGTCGCGCTGACCGCCGCGGCCAAATGTCACGGGGATACATCCCGACGCCTGTCCTTCGATGAGGGTGCCCGGGAGGGTCTCAAATAGCGATGATGAAATCACGAC
>JAIDNJ010000027.1 GCA_029063895.1 Muribaculaceae bacterium
GGGATTCGAACCCCCGGAGGTGTGACCCTCAACGGTTTTCAAGACCGCCGCAATCGACCACTCTGCCATCTCTCCTTAAACGCGTTGTTTCGTGTTTGCGAGTGCAAAGGTAGAAAGGATTTTTCAATTGTGCAAGTATTGGTACTGTGTTTTAAAGTATTTTAACAATTTTGAGGTGCTCAAGGACTGAAATGCGATTGATTTCAGTCCCGAATTGAATAATCTGTTTACTGTGAAAATAATGTAAATCTTGAATATATAAGCCAATATCAGACTGAATATCTTGCATAATCAATTTAATTTTAGTAATTTTGAAGATAAAAATTAATCATATCAAATGGAACTCTTAAATTCTTTGCTATTTATGCTCAACGAGATGTCTCCCTACATCTTGCTGGGATTTCTTATAGCCGGAGTCATGCATGCCTTCATATCTCAGAAAACTTTTGCTCGCCATTTATCGGGTACAGGTTGGAAGGCTGTCGTCAAATCGGCACTGATTGGCGTGCCTTTGCCGTTGTGTTCTTGTGGCGTGTTACCGACGGCTATCGCCATGAGGCGAAACGGTGCATCACGTGCCGCCTCGACCTCGTTTCTCATTGCCACACCTCAAACCGGGGTTGACAGCATTGCAGCTACATGGTCTTTGTTAGGCCCTGCTTTTGCGGTGGTTCGGCCGGTAGCGGCCCTTGTGACTTCGGTATTTGGCGGCGTCGCCGTTGGTAAATCGGAAAAAGACGAAGTTTCACCGATTTCAGTTTGTGCTGTTGAAGATGATAGCCGTCCCGTAGGTTTCAAGGCCAAAACTTTGGCAGCGTTGCGTTATGGCTTTGTTGACCTTGTTGGCAGCATTGGCGGATGGCTGGTTGCCGGCCTTATTATCGCTGCGCTTATCACGGTTTATGTACCTGCCGACTTCTTTGCATTTCTCGGAAAAAATCCGATAGTATCGATGTTGGCGGTCCTTGTCATCGCTATCCCGATGTATGTATGTGCGACCGGTTCTATTCCTATTGCGATGTCGTTGATTGTAAAAGGTCTTTCTCCAGGTACAGCACTCGTGTTGCTCATGGCAGGTCCTGCCGCCAACTTTGCATCGTTTACACTCATTTCTCGTGAGATGGGACGTAAAGCGGCTATTATCTATCTGCTGTCGATTATAGTCGGAGCTATGGCATTTGGATTTGCAATCGATTATTTATTGCCCGACGAATGGTTTGCGATTGAATCGTTTAAGGCCGCCTGTCATCATGGGCATGAATTCAGTACATTCTCGACCGTTTGTTCTGCGGTTCTTGTCCTGTTGCTCATTTACTCTTTTGCGAAAAGATTATTCAATAACAATAAAATAACAAGTAATATGACTAAAGAATACACTATTAAGGGTATGAACTGTACCCATTGCCAGGCCACTGTTACAAAGAGCATCAGTGGTGTTACCGGTGTTAAAAACGTTGATGTCAATCTTTCGACAGGCAAAGCTGTGGTTGAAGGTGAGCACAATGCCGACGATGTTATCAACGCTGTCCGTGCAGCCGGTTTCGATATAGTCTGATTTATTTACAGACAGTAGTCTGGCGGGATACAACAAGTGGCGGTAGGTCAAAATTGACGTGCCGCCACTTGTTATATTTGATATGGAATGTCAGTTTATATCAGTTTAAGTGTTAATTATGTCACACTCCATTTTGGTCCTGTATCGCATTATAATTTTTTCTTTATGTTGGAGTGATCGACAGGATGTATCCTTTCTTTTTTACAGATATAATTGATACGGAAGGGTCTGTAATGAGTCGGCGGATATATGTAATCTGCACATTCAGTGCAAGAGAGTTTGAGTAGCTTGCGTCACCCCAGATCTTTTCAAGTATGACATCACGCTCTACGAGCTTGCCGATATTTTCTGCAAGCATCTGAAGTATCTCAGTTTGGCGCACTGACAACGAGTGTGTTTCCCCATTGAAGGTCAATGCTGAAAGATTGGGCCGAAAAACAGTTTGTCCGATTTGATATTCCACATCTTGATTAACTGTCATGCTTTCAAACCGCTCGTTAATCTTTGCAATCAGTTCTTCAGGATAAAACGGTTTCGGGATATAGTCGTTTCCTTTAAGTGAGAATCCGTGAAGACGGTCAACCTTGTCAGTTCGGTCTGTTAGGAAGAAAATGATTATCTTCTTGTCGTTCCGGCGTATAATCTTTGCCATCTCAAACCCGTCAAGCTCCGGCATATTTATGTCAAGCAGAATCAAGTCGGGATGACATTCACGATACATCTCCAAGCCTACCTCTCCATTGTTGGCATAAATAACTTCATAACCTTCCACCTCGATAAATCGTTTGAGCAGCATTGAGTTTTTTAAGTCATCATCGACCAGGAGTATCTTTATTGACTTCATCATTGCGGTAACTTTATGGTGAAACATGAGCCTATTCCTTCAAAACTGTCTACCGAAATGTGGCCCCCATGAGCTTCGACAAGAAGTTTGACATATGAGAGTCCGAGTCCCATGCCGGGTTGCTCACCGGCTGAAGCTTTTCCGCGATAAAATCGTTGAAATATATGTTTTAGATCGCCTGATGGAATACCATTGCCGTTATCGTTCACCATAAGTTCGACAAATCCCACACTCTCCGTGGCTGAAGCATTTATTTCCACTTCCGACCCGGAATATTTGATAGCGTTTTCAACGAGGTTATTGAGTATATTGTAGAGATGTGAGCGGTCGGCCGATACAATAAACTCAGTATCAATATTATTCTTGATGATTACAGTCTTACCCGATGGATGAACTGTTGCCCTGGCAACAGTGTCAAATAAATCATGGAGGTTCACATTTTGAATGTTGAGCGGTATCTGCTCAACGTTATTAAAGGTGATGTCGCGGAGTTTCGAGAAATAAGCCGAAAGATTGTCGAGAGCGTTGCGGGTCTCGGTCAGGAGTTCTGTCCTTACGACCGCATCCTCAAGCATCCGCTCGCTGCCAAGACCCGACATGCACATTTTCAATGTGGATATGGGGCGTTTCAACTCATGAATCATCGTGGTGATGAAGCTGTTGCGCATTTTGTCAAGACGTGATAGTTTGACAATTGTACTGATTTGCCATATAAGGCAAACGCTGAGGAATAAGGATAATACGAAAGCAAGTACGAGAGTCCAGCTCAATTCTCTAAAAATGTCGGCTGTAGGAATCCTGCATTCGATTACGACTGCCTTTCGCTCAAGTTCTGAATATGGGCTGATAACCTTAAAAAGAGGATTAATCAAAGACTCATGACCAAACGCAATCGGTTTCCACATGAGGCTGTCTGTTATAGTCAAAGATATTTCAGCGTTGATATTTTCATTCTTCAACAAAGAATCAACCCCCTGAATAGTGAACGGAGATTTAACTTCCAAATCAAAATTTCGCATTGCCGCCCAGGCAATCCCGTCAGAAGGTGCCGTCGATGCGTCTACCGAAAGTTTTTTCTCTTCTACATGTTGCAAGCTGTCTGTGACAATTTCCACCAGTCTTTCAATTTCCTCATCCGTCAGATTGCGTTCTTCATTAATACCTAATAGTTTACGTCCGTTTAATACTGAAGATGATACCGTTACCTTTCGTGACGCATTGCCGATTGAGTCGACCCCATGACTCAGGCTGTAAGACGTGTTGATTTGGCCAACTCCCTTTTTATCTCTTTCCTTATTATACTCGACTAATACATCAGCAATTACTGCTTCGGCATGATGTTCATATTCACGCAGTGAATATTCGTAGCGCCCATACAGCCAATAGACCTGCATCCCTAAAAATGTAAGAATCGCTATGATGGTGACTATATATAATGTCTTTATATTTTTTTTCATGATGCAAAATTACAAAATTTCACCACACACATTGTCCCTCTATCAAGGTATTTGCTTGACAGTAATAATTTAGTAATAATCCATTAATATTTGAGTAATGATTATTTTCGGTGTGTGATTTTGTACTGTGGTAACTTTGCAGCATAAATCAGCAACAATAAATCTCAACCATTATGAAGAAAACATTTTTGATACTCGTTATCACACTCATTGTGACAGCAATTGCCTCAGGTAAAATCCATCGCCGTCAACTCAGCATCTTTCAGGCTTCAGTGCCCGAGACTGAGACTCTCACTCCCGAGAACATGGAGTTTGTCTATGACTACCGCTACTGCGTTGACACCACCGGCTCTCTTAAAGATAATTTTAACACCGATAACATGTTGCTTCAGATTGGCCCGGACGGTCTCTCGAAGTTTTCAAGTTACAAGAACCTTACGGTCGATTCAATTCTTATGCGGTCCACTCAAGAACAGATAGCCGAGGCTGCCATAGAGGGTAAACTCAGCAATGGCGAGTTTATGACAATCTATAAGAATTATCCCGCCGGACGTCTCACCCACACTGAGAAAATATGCCGGGACTGGTTCCGTTACGACGAGGAGATACCGTCGCTTGACTGGGAGCTTACCGATTCGGTCGCCACAATACTCGGTTACGAATGTCAGAGTGCCAGATGTAAGTTCCGTGGAAGAGAGTGGACCGTATTCTACACCGAGGACATACCTCTTATGGATGGTCCGTGGAAACTGCACGGCCTCCCGGGTCTTATCATGAAGGCCTCTGATGCCGACGGACACTATACATTCGAGTGTATCGGTATCAAGTCAAAAGCAGACCGTCCCATAACTATCTACAAGGTGCCTTTTAACAAGACCGACCGCAAAGGTTATTACGATACCAAACATCGCTATGAGATAAATCCGTATGCTTATTATGAAGCGACTACGGGAGAACACATAACAGTCATCGATGGAGCCGGCAATCCGTCGCTTGATGCCTACGACCCTATCGAGCTTCACTATGATTATATCGAACTTGACTGGAAGAAATGAACAGATTCAATTTTTTTATACTTTGCGTTATCCTCGGCCTATTGTCGGTTTCGGCGGCAACCCCGGGAGACCTGCATGGCATGGTTGTTGACTCCGACACCGATGAGCCTGTAGTTGGTTGCATCGTGAAAGCTAAGGGCGCTTTTACATCAACCGATAAAGAGGGACGCTTCATTATCAGTCCAAAAGCCGGAGCCGACTCAGTATCGTTCCGTGCCATGGGATATGAATATCGTTCACTGCCAATTACATCCGATTTTTCATTTGTGCGCCTGACACCTAAAGTCACTCAACTCAAAGATGTTATAGTTGAAGCTCCAGATATATATGCCAAAGGTGACACATTGGTATTCAATGTGTCCCGATATGCAAACGCCACTGATAATGCGATTATTGATGTTATAAAACGTCTGCCCGGAATAAAGGTCGAGGAAGACGGCACCATTAAATATCAGGGGAAGCCCATCAATAAGTTTTATCTTGACGGCAATGATTTCATTGGTGGTCAGTATGGACTCGCCACCAACAATATCTCCCATAAGGATGTTGCCTCAGTCGAAGTTTTGGAAAATCATCAGCCTGTAAAAGCTCTTGAAGGCATAGAATTTCCTGAAGAGGCCGGTATCAACCTCAAGCTGAAAGAGGATGCTCGAAGCCGATGGGTGGGGGTAGTGCAGGCTGCTGCCGGTGTGCAACCGTTTCTATATGACGGATCGTTCTACACAATGCGAATAGCCTCCAAAAATCAGAATATCATAACCCTAAAAGCCGACAATACCGGTTGGAATCCTGCCAATGAGATACAGGAGCATGATTTCGACGATATGTTCTCTTCTGATTACACCTCAAACTTTTGGCCTGAATATATATCAGCCGACATTATAGACGCTCCGTTGACAGAAAAGCGTACACGCGACAATCTGTCGTGGCTTGCAAACGCGATAACGGCTTGGAAGTCGGGAGACACTTCCATGCGTCTAAAACTTAATTATATGGGAGATCGCCTCGATTATAATTCAGGTGTTACAACCGATTATTTCAGTTCTCTGATTCCTCGGTTTGTGCAAAACAATTCACAGCGAACACAGACCCACGACTTGTCGGCTCAGTTTTTCAGTCAGACCAACAAACGCGGATATTATCTGAAAGAGAAGCTGACCGTGGCCGGAGTATGGGACAAGTCAAACTCAGCAATCACGGGGACCTTTGATCTTGATCAGCGCCTTGTCCGTAAAAGTATCTCGGCCAATAACGACCTGAAACTTGTGAAGCGAAACGAGAAAAAACTGTTCACGCTTATCTCACGTAATACCATTTCACATCGTCCTGACCGGTTGCTTGTGTTGGGGGAGGGAAAAGTGGAGCAGGGTATTGGCACAACCGATTTCCGAAGCACCACTGAATCTAAATTTGGAAAAATGGCACGTTTCTGGAAATTTTATGTATCAGGCGGACTTGATCTCGACTATCACCGCATGAACAATACACTTTCCGGTCTTACCGAATTTGACAATAATGGCATCCACGAGGCATTCCTGTTAAATCTTTATGCCACGCCTCAAGTGGACTACGAGCGCAACGGCTGGCGTGTCTCGATACGTATGCCGCTTAAATGGCTTCACTATTCAATTGAAGGCCCACATGACTATATCAATGCTTTGCCACATCTGTATGTCAAACGGCAGCTGACGGCAAAATCTGATTTATCAGCGTCGGTAACCTATTGTCTCGGTTCCCCGCAACCATATCTGAATATTCCGGTCCCGGTGCTTTCTGACTACCGTAACCTTTTCATTGCCGAAAATCCCGACAAATATTCTCATAATGTGGCTGCCTCACTCTCATATCGTTATCGCAATCCGTTGAAGTCGCTGTTCTTCAACCTTTCAGCGAGCTATAATCATAGCCACAGTTCAATAATGTCAAATCAGTTATTCATCGGCGATTTCATTGTATCGACCTATGCTGACCGATTGAGCAACAATGAATCATGGTGTGCCAAAGGCGGATTCAGTAAAGGCCTTGGTCATAGCAAGATGGTGGTGGGCTGTGATATAGATGCATCTGTGTCATCGGCCTCTTCCATGCGCGATAATGAGGTGATACCATATCGGCAGATTGCAGTATTAGCGAAACCATATTTCAAAGGAAGCATCACAAGATGGCTCTCTGCCACCTATGAAGCAAGCTATCGATTCTCAAAACTGAAAGTAACCGATATTGCCAACAATTATCATAACTTCAGGCAAAACGTTTTTGCCACCATAATTCCAAATGATTATATGCAATTTACTGTAGGAGCGGAGCATTTCCTGACTCGTTTCCACAAAGGAAACTGTGTTGATCTTGTGCTGATTGATGCTTCGGCAGTGTGGAAGCTTAACAGAAAAGTGAGACTTTCGTTAACTGCCAATAATCTTTTAAACAGTCATTTTTACCGATATGTCGACTATGGCACACTCTCGCGTTCGGAGCATTACTTCCAGATAAAACAGCGCAATATTCTTGCCTCTATACAATATCGGTTCTGATACCCATCAGCACCCAAAGAAGTACCGATCGTTAATTAATCGATTATGGAGTTACTTTGTATAAATATTACAAAACGAGACATATTCCATTTTAATCTTCAAAAAAATAGTATATCGGGTCGCGTGTTCCCAAAGTTTTTTGTACCTTTGTGAGTTCAATTTTAAAATTGACGCTTACTTAACCAATATATACAATTTTATGAGAAAAAATATTGTTGCAGGAAACTGGAAAATGAACACCACTCTTCCCGAGGGTGTTAAACTTGCCAAAGAAGTAAATGAAGCTCTTGCCGGCGTTGATGCAAAATGTGATGTAATCATTTGCGTGCCCTTTACCCATCTTGCTTCTATCAATAATGTAATCGACACAAACAAACTCGGTCTTGGTGCCGAAAACTGTGCCGACCACAAATCAGGTGCTTACACCGGTGAAGTTTCTGCTCCCATGGTTGCATCTACCGGTGCCAAATACGTTATTCTCGGTCACTCGGAACGTCGTCAGTATTATGGCGAAACAGCTGAAACTCTCCGTGCTAAAGTTGCTCTCGCTCTTGAAAACGGTCTTACTCCCATTTTCTGTATCGGTGAAGTGCTCGAAGAGCGCGAAAACAACACTCACTTTGATGTTGTAAAAGCCCAGATTGAAGACGGTCTTTTCAATCTTTCGGCTGAAGATTTCGGCAAAATCATCCTCGCCTACGAACCCGTCTGGGCTATCGGTACTGGCAAAACCGCTACTGACGATCAGGCTCAGGAAATGCACCACTTTATCCGTTCGGTAGTCGAGAATAAATATGGCAAGGAAGTAGCCGACAATACCTCGATTCTCTACGGTGGCAGCTGCAAACCTTCAAATGCAAAAGCTCTTTTTGCAAAACCCGACGTTGACGGTGGTCTCATCGGCGGTGCTTCGCTTGAGGCTGAATCGTTCATGGGCATTGTAACTGCTTTTGAATAAGCCATATTCATTCTTAATGGCTTTGACCTTATAAACAACACTGATAACATCCGACCCCGACGGTTTTTACGGCGGGGCCGGTTTCAGTTATAAACCATAAAAAACACTTGATTTTCGGTCAAATTTTATCTCGGATGAATATTTTACGAACGACTATAATTGTCTTTATTTCATTTGTTGTGTCAGTTCTGAGTAGCAATGCTCAGGACCCCGACAACAATTTGATTAATTTAATTGAAAACGACAGTATCATAACCATTTATCAATCAAAAACGCTTACTGACCGTCTTTTTTCGGGCCTTAAAAACGGCTCGGATAATTCACAGTCAGCCAAAACATCCCAATCTAACGAAGTCTCTCGCACTGATGCCGATATAGCTGTTGGACAGAAAGTTGCCGGATTCCGTATTCAGGTTTTTTCAGACAATAACGCACGTACAGCCAAAAATGAAGCACGTGCCAAGTCACATAATATTTCCGGATCATTTCCCCATTGGCGCACATACATCACCTATGAAGCTCCTTATTGGAGATTGCGCGTAGGCGATTTCCGTTCTCGCACCGATGCCGAGGAAGCTGCCGAAGAAATTAAACGTCATTTCCCCTCCTATAGTTGCGAGGTGCGTGTTGTACGTGACCGAATCAATTATTCACTTTGACCTTATGAGCAATATGTTGAACGAAGAAGAGGCCATCGAGCGCCTTTCGTTTCATTTAAAGGAAATCATAAAGATTATCGGTGAGAATCCCGATCGAGAGGGGCTTGTCAAAACACCACGGCGTGCGGCCAAGGCTTTTTACTATGCCACCCAGGGTTATCGTCAGAATCCTGCCGAAGTTTTGACTCAGGCCGTCTTTGACTGTGACGGCTCTCGACTGATTGTTGTAAAAGATATAGAGTTTTACTCTTTCTGTGAACATCACATCCTGCCATTTTTCGGTAAAATTTCGGTCGGATATATTCCTGGAAAAAAAATGGTAGGACTCAGCAAACTTGCCCGACTTGTCAATGCCTACTGCCGTCGTTTGCAGGTTCAGGAGCGTCTCACTACTCAGGTGTGCAACGAACTGTTCCGCGATATTGACGCCAAGGGTGTGATTGTCAAGTGTACAGCTCAGCATCTTTGTATGAAAATGAGGGGAGTCGAGAAACAGGATTCATCGACCACGACGCTCGATTATTGCGGAGCATTTGAAAACGACCCCGTGCTCAGAGCCGAGTTTCTTAACGCTCTCAACGACTGACAGTGACATATGAAAAAGGAATACCGACATCTGTGGCTGATTCTTGCGCTGGCATTTGCGCTTTTTTTTGTCATGTCGATGTTTGACATTCCTTCGGTTTTTGGCTATAAACCCAAATCGTCGGGTATGGCCGATTTACTTTTAAAAAACAATTTTAAGACAATAGTTGCCGACTCCGATACGGTTGGTTGTGACTCTATAGCCCCACCGGCTCCCAAATTTCCTGTACCTGTCGATACTGCCACCCAGACTATTCTTTTTATCGGTGACTCGATGCTTGATGGACTTTCGCCTCGCCTGGCTGCTTATGCCAAGGAATCGGGCCATCATCAGTATTCCGTAATCTGGTACAGCTCAACATCCGAAAAATGGTCCAATTCAAAACGTCTTAAAGAGTATATTGATACAATCCATCCGTCGTTTATCTTTATTTGCCTCGGCAGTAACGAGTTGATGGTGAAAGATATCATTGAGAAACGCGGCGATTTTGTACGCGATATTGTTTCACAGGCCGGCGACATTCCTTTTTTGTGGATTGGTCCCCCAAACTGGCGCGAGGATACCGGTATAAATCGTCTTATCGAGATGAGTGTGCCCGAAGGAGCTTATTTTAAAAGTGACGGCATGAAATTTGAGCGTCGAAAAGATGGAGCTCATCCTACGGCAGCCAGTGCCGCCCTTTGGATGGACAGTATTGTGAGGTGGATGCCCAATCATGCGATTCATCCAATACGTCTTGAGATGCCCGAAAAGAAAACCGCACGTCCCGACCGCATTTTCATTCATCAGCCGTCTGAAAATTGAATGCCATGACGACACTATCGACCATACTTCACAACATCGCCGATTTGCTGGCTTATCATCCCGATAAGCCTATGCTGTTTTCAAGCGGTTTGTTCTGGGCGCTTTTCCTTGTTTTTATACCTGTATATTCATCAATTAAGAGCAGTCGCGTCAAGATGTCTCTGTTTGTCATCCTGTTCAGTATGTTCTTCTACTATAAATCAAGCGGTTGGTTTTTCCTCCTTTTGTTGACTACATCGCTTGTCGACTGGTCGTTATCACGCGTTATGGTCAGGATGAAAACGCGTCGATCTATGAAATTGATTGCCGCGTTGTCGATTGTTGTATCATTGTCGGTACTCGGGTATTTCAAATATGCCAACTTTTTCCTGTGGAACTGGAATGCGATGGTCGAGGGAAATTTCCAGCTTCCTGACATTATTCTACCCGTCGGAATCTCTTTTTATACCTTCCAGTCAATCAGCTATATTGTCGATGTTTATAGGGGAAGTGTCAAACCTACCGAAACTTGGGGTGAATACCTGTTTTTCCTTTCATTCTTTCCGGCCCTTGTTGCCGGTCCTATTGTCAGGGCCGACTATTTTTTACCCCAGATCAGAGAAAACCGACGTGCCGATACCGTTCAGGTTTATGCCGGCCTTTGGCTTATAATAATCGGTGTTGTAAAGAAGGCTGTCGTCGCCGATTATATATCACAATACAATGACCTGATTTTTGATGCTCCAGGAAGCTATACGGGGTTTGAGACTCTGATGGGAGTGATAGGTTACACAATGCAGATTTATTGTGATTTCTCGGGATATTCCGACATGGCTATCGGTATTGCCGCTATTCTCGGATTCAATCTCTCGGTTAACTTTAACCTTCCTTATAGATCAAAATCTCTTACCGAGTTTTGGCGTCGGTGGCACATCTCGCTGTCGACATGGCTGCGCGACTATCTTTACATTCCTCTTGGTGGTAACCGCAAGGGTACGTTCCGCACCTACCTGAACAACTTTTTGACAATGCTTATTGGCGGTCTGTGGCATGGCGCGGCATGGAAGTTTGTATTTTGGGGTGCAATGCATGGCGTCGGACTTGCAGTCAATAAAATGTGTCGTCCGTTTACCGAGCGTTTTGACGGTAAAGTATGGTTTTCTGTTGTTTCGTGGACAGTCACGATGATATTTGTATCATTGCTGTGGGTGTTTTTCCGCGCTCCGTCGTGGAGTGATTCTGTCGAGATTATCCGCACTATATTCAGTGACTTTGGAGCCGACCATATTATACCTTTCTTACAGACACGTACTCTTTGGGTGGTGATGATGGTTTTGATTATTGTTTCCCACAGTCTGCCGGGGAAATGGTATGAGAGCATCGACAACGCCTTTGTCAAGTCATCGTGGATAGTGAAGTTCATAGTCTTTGTAGTAGTTGTCCAGCTTGTAATTGAGCTTCAGTCGGCCGAGGTTTCACCGTTCATTTACTTCCAATTTTAAACCATTGGTTCGAAACAACACCCCTTATTCGGCTTTGGTTGCGCCAAGCGTTATCACCGATATACGGGCCGATGGAGCGGCTTTGCTTATAGCGTCACAACAGCTGACAATGGTCGAGCCTGTGGTGATGACATCGTCGATAATAGCTACGTGTTGATTGTAGAGAATACTGGGATTTGCTATATTGTATATATCACGTACATTTTGCCAGCGTTCATAAGCCGAGAATGAAGTTTGGGTAGAATGTGCCTTCACGGTCGTCAGGCAATGTTTCACTGGAATCGATGTAACGTTTGAAATTCCTTCTGCTATTTTTTCAGTCTGATTATATCCGCGTTTGAGACGACGGGTATAGTAAACCGGCACCGGTAGAAGCATCGTTATATCATCAAAAAAGTTGTCGTCGGCAAGTTCGCGTGCAAACATTTCCCCAAGCCTTACGGCCAAATCGGGCCGGTTGTTATATTTCATCAGATGTATAAGGTGGGCATAGGGACTTTGCTTCACATAATCAAACATCGAGGCTGCGTGTTCGACCGGCGTTTTACCAAATATCCGGCGGTGGACAGGTGACATCGGTCCTCTTCTGTGATTGAACGTGCGGGGCATTTTAGCATTGCACGATGTACATAGAACCGACTCGCCGTTCACGAGCGATTCACCGCAAATCTCACATACTTCAGGATATATGACTCTGACAATTCCGTCAATCCACGGTTTCAGTCGTTTGAAGATTCGGGCCACAGATTTTGTCCTGAGTTTTTAATTATTGAGCCTATGAGCCGGCTTTCAAAACCACGCGATATGGCAAACCGATAGAGCTTTGTTCGCCCCTCAAATGTATTTCCCTCCTTGATGGTGCGTGCTTTGGCCCGGAGCATGTTTGAAAGAATCTCGGTATATGAATCATCGTCAATCTCATCCAAAGCTTCGTCTATGAAATCGGTGGATATGTGACCGAGCATCAGCGCACGTTTGATTTTCAGTTTTCCCCAACGTGAAAACCGATACTTGTCACGTGCAAAAGCAACGGCATAACGTTTGTCATCGATATAGCGTCGGTCAACGAGTGAGTCCACGATATTGTTGATAGTCGATGCGGGAAGGCGCATATTGGTCAGCTTTTTCCTGATTTCAAATGTCGACTGCTCGCTGCGGGCACAGAGGTCTTCCATTCGTGCAAGAGCCTGAGCCGGGGTTATTTCTTTTCTCTGGCGCATCGTCATGACTCTTTGGTTGCTATAATGAAACGGCGGTTGCGTTGCATGTCACGTACTATTTCAGTATCGGCCCATGGTTTACCCGATATAATGTTCTTGAGTTCGTCGGCAAACAATGGATTTATTTCCAGATATAATCTTCCTCCCGGCTTGAGTGCTTCGGCTGCATAGGTAGCTATCGGTTTATAGAATTTTAGCGGGTCGCTATCCGGAACAAAAAGGGCGAGTGACGGTTCATGGTCAAGAACGACGGGCGACATTTCAGCGGCCTCCGATTGGGCTATGTAGGGGGGATTGCTCACAATTATGTCATAAACCGGATATGTCGGCCGGGTCAGATGCATGATATCACCCGACTTGAAATTTACATCGGTTTTGAGCATGATGTTGTTTGAGCGTGCAATTTCAAGTGCATCATCGCTGATGTCAATAGCATCAACCCGTGCAAAAGGTAAATTACGTGCAAGGGCAATCGCTATACAACCCGATCCTGTAGCTATGTCAAGAACCTGCAAGTCAGGGGTCGTTTTGTATTTGTCAACGATCATGTCGACAAGCTCGGCTGTCTCGGGGCGGGGGATTAGCGTCGCGGGTGAAACGTTCATCACCATTCCATAAAAATGAGCTTTGCCAAAGATATATTGCACCGGCTCGCCTGCAATGACTCGATTGACAGCCTTGTCGACTTCATTGGTGACAAAATCTGATGCTTCGTCATCACCTTTTACAAGAATATCGGTCTGAGACCAGCCCTTGATATTTTCAAATATAATCAAAAGCGTCTGAGCCGCTTCCGATTGAGAATCGAGAAAAGTGGTCAGACGCTTTTTTTGCGTATCAAAAAGTTGTTTGATTGTCATTTAGGGACGCACTTCATAGTAAGGTATATCAACAAGTTTGATGCCAAATCTCAATGTCGAGTAAGGCAGAATGCTACCGCTGCCCGATGCTCCATAACCGGCCTGATAGGGAATTATAACCTCTACGCTGTCGCCGACATGCATTTTTTCAAGGGCAATCTGCCAACCCGAAATCACACCGGTCAACTTTGTTGTGAAGAGGCTGTCGGTGTTGACATAAGACGAGTCAAACCCTGTTCCCTCATAAAACATACCTTTATATTTTACAGCGACAGTACTTGTTTCAAGTGGCTGAAGGTTGCCTGCTGTCAGGCCGCGGTCATTAAAGTAGTGGATGAGCACATAGAGTGACGGATTCCATGCCGGAGAAATACGTTCATAGTAAGCACGTCCGTTTTCCTCAAGGGCTGCCTGTTGATTTATATAGTCAATATTTGTCTGGCGCCATTCCGCATAAGTATCACTGTTGTCATCGTCGTCACAGGCTGTAAACCCTGCAAGAAGTGGAAGGGCGAGAAGCCAGATTAGAATTTTTTTCATTAATAGCTTGATTTAAAATTGGACTTGGGGTGCGCGACGAGCTTCGGCATCGGCCTGGAACGGTACTTTTTTGCTGAAGCCAAACATGCCGGCAAAAATAGAGGCCGGAAAACGGCGCACCTGAATGTTATATTCTTTAACCACATCATTATAGCGGCCGCGTTCTGTAGCGATACGGTTTTCGGTACCTTCGAGCTGAGTCATGAGATCAAGGAATGTCTTGTCGGCTTTCAGTTCGGGATAGGCTTCGTGAACAGCGTTTACATAGATTCCGAGAGCGCTCTGAAGTTTTTGCTGACGTGCCTGAAAATCGGCAATCTGCTGTTCGGTTGCAGGTGTTCCCTGATTTTCACCAGTCACGGCCTGAGCGTCGTTGTAGGCATTTGTAAGTCCCGAGCGAGCTTCGGCAAGTCCGGTATAAGTCTCTTTCTCGTGAGTGGCATAACCCTTGACCGATGCGACAAGGTTGGGAATGAGGTCAAGACGACGTTGATACTGGTTCTCGACCTGAGCCCATGAGTTGTCAACGGTCTCGTCCATGCTGACGAGTTTATTATACTGTGAACAGCCGCTGCCACAAATGATAAAGACCATTAGAACAACTACGGCAATGATGATGTAGCTTTTTTTCATTGGATATTTGAATTTTAAGTGTTATGAGTTAATCAAACGAGTTTGCGCAGGAGCGATGTCAATGCGACTTCGTCATGAATGAGTTTGTGAAGGTCATCGACGTTTACACGGGTCTGCTCCATTGAGTCGCGGTGACGCAAGGTTACGGTGTTGTCCTCAAGAGTCTGGTGGTCAACAGTGATGCAGAATGGTGTACCGATGGCATCCTGACGACGGTAACGCTTGCCGATAGAGTCTTTCTCGTCATATCGGGTTGCGAAGTCAAATTTGAGCGTGTCTACAATCTGACGTGCTTTTTCGGGAAGACCGTCTTTCTTGACAAGCGGCATCACCGCACATTTTACCGGGGCGAGGGGAGCGGGCAGGTGGAGCACCACGCGGGTTTCGCCACCTTCGAGAGCTTGTTCTTCATATGAAGAGCAAAGAACCGAAAGGAACATGCGGTCAACGCCGATTGAGGTCTCGATAACATAAGGAACGTAGCTCTGATTCATTTCGGGGTCGAAGTACTGAATCTTTTTACCCGAAAATTTTTCATGCTGCGACAAGTCAAAGTTTGTACGGGAGTGGATACCCTCTACCTCTTTGAATCCGAACGGCATTTCAAACTCGATGTCGGTAGCCGCGTTGGCATAGTGGGCGAGCTTTTCGTGATCGTGGTAACGATATTTCTGGTCTCCCATGCCAAGAGCGCGATGCCAGCGCAGACGCACCTGTTTCCAGTAGTCAAACCATTTGAGCTCTTCACCCGGTTTTACAAAAAATTGCATCTCCATCTGCTCAAACTCGCGCATACGGAAAATAAACTGGCGGGCAACAATTTCGTTACGGAATGCCTTACCTATCTGGGCAATACCGAACGGCAGACGCATACGGCCTGTCTTCTGTACGTTGAGATAGTTGACAAAGATACCCTGAGCCGTTTCGGGACGCAGGTAAACGGTCATGGCTCCGTCGGCGGTCGAACCCATCTCGGTCTTGAACATGAGGTTGAACTGACGCACGTCGGTCCAGTTGCGGGTTCCGCTTATCGGGCAAACGATTTCATTGTCGATGATAATCTGTTTCAGTTCGGCAAGATCGTTGGCATTCATTGCGTCGGAATAACGCTGGTGAAGCGCATCACGACGGGCTATGTGCTCGGCAACACGGGCATTTGTCTTGCAAAACATTTCACGGTCAAACGATTCACCGAAACGTTTGGCTGCCTTGGCCACTTCTTTTTCGATTTTTTCGTCGATTTTGGCTATGGCGTCTTCGATGAGTACATCGGCACGATAGCGTTTTTTTGAATCGCGGTTGTCAATCAACGGGTCGTTAAACGCATCAACGTGACCCGAAGCTTTCCAGATTGTCGGGTGCATAAAAATGGCCGAGTCAATGCCCACGATGTTTTCATGAAGCAACGTCATGGCGTCCCACCAGTAGCGTTTGATATTATTCTTTAACTCTACACCGTTCTGACCATAATCATAAACGGCAGCGAGTCCGTCATATATTTCACTTGATTGAAAAACAAAACCGTATTCTTTAGCGTGAGAAACGATTTTTTTGAAAACATCTTCTTGTTGTGCCATATTTTATTGTATATGTTTTAACGTTGTTTTATGTATCGTCCGACATGTTGTAAAATTACATTTGTCCAAACAACCCACAAAGTTACGAAACATTTTACTTAACAAATGCTAAAATGTAAAAAGAATGAATCGATGTAATGTAAAAATTACTGTTACAGGTGTTCAGACAGGTATTTTAACACAAAGTTTACGTAGATTCCCTTCTCCTATGATAGGAGCATGTGCATCTTCCGGAAAGAAAATCACAAACTGTCCCGGATAGATGTCAAAGTAATTTTGGGGAGTTTCATTAAAAAAGATGATGTCGTTATCACAGTCATAGCCCTCGGTTGAATCATTGAGAGCCTCGGATGCTGCCCAGCCAAATCGTTCGGGACCCGAGAGTGGAATATGGATATCGATAAAACGTCGGTGAGCCTCGAGCTGAGCGGCTTCGGCAGGCCTCATCTCAACAGCCTGACTGTTGATTTTGACAGCATCATTGAGTACCATTGTTGAGCCGGCTACAAAAGGTGCCGACGCTGCTTTACGTGCTTCATCAAGAGCAAAGCGGACAAGTGACCCGCGGTCAAGTCCGTTGTATGGATTTTTAAGAGTACCTATTATCATAAGTCTATTTTTTTATCAGTATAGTTGTTTGTTAAACTGTTTGTTTAGAGAAACGGAAGAGAGTGACGCTTCATCTGCTCGATTTTTTTGTTGCGCCAGCACTTGCGGCAAACGGCAATGTAGCGGTCATCGCCTCCGACCTCGACCTGGGCACCTTCCTCCACAAAGTCGCCTTCCGAGTCGATACGCGCGTTTACTATCGTCTTGCGCCCGCAGGTACATGTCGACTTGATTTCGTCGATAGTATCGGCGATTTCAAAGAGACGTCGTGATCCTTCAAAGAGCCGTGACTTGAAGTCGGTGCGCAGTCCGTAGCAAATCACGTTGCTGCCATAGTCATCAACAATCCGGGCAAGCTGGTCAACCTGCTGTTCGGTAAGAAACTGAGCCTCGTCAATGAGAAACCAGTCAATCACGGTAAGCGTTTTTTCAAACATTTCCTGAGCCATGCGGTAAATATCCGTGTCGCCATAAATCCAGTGACATTCGCGTTCGATACCGATGCGCGAGCGTATCACGTTTGTCTTCTCTCGGTTATCGATAAACGGCTTCATGCAAATGTAGCTCAGGTTGCGTTCCTCAAAGTTGTAGGCCGTGGTGAGTAGCAGGGCCGTTTTGGCCGACCCCATTGTGCCGTATCTGAAATATAGTTTGCCCTTTCGGTTCATTGCAAAAAGAGTTGATTTTGATTTCAGATACAAAGATAACAAAAAAAGTTGATATTGCCGCTGTTTGTAAAATGATTTTACTTTATCTTTTTTTGTTGTTTTTTGTGACATAAGGCTATCAAAACAAGATAAAATTATTATCTTTGCAACGTGAAACAAGTCATTATGAACTATCGAGCTGAAATTTACAGGATTTTGCCGCGCAGCCGTTCGGCCTGTCTCCTTGCCGGGGAAGGTTGCGGTGAAAAGCGCACCTCCCTGTCGGCCCCCTCGTCGTTGTGGCTATCGAGTGATTATACATATTATTAATATAATAGGACGCGCCCCCGGCTCTGCCGATTGGGGTGCGCGCTGTTTTTTAAGGTTTTTAGGATTGTTTAAATTTAACATTTTTGCATTATGTCAATGTTGAGATTCAAGGTTGTAGAAGAAGCGTTTGACCGCAAGGCCGTTCTGGTAAATATCCCTGATGAGCGTCCCGAACAGTATTATGCACGTTATGTGTTCAATCGCGCTAAAATGTATCAGTATCTGCCAAAGAAAACTTATGAGGCTCTTGTCAACGCTATTGACAACAAACAACCTCTTTCACGTGCGTTGGCCGACAGCGTTGCCGACGGAATGAAGCGATGGGCCATCGACAATGGTGCTCGTCATTACACCCACTGGTTTCATCCGTTGACCGATGGCACAGCTGAGAAGCACGACTCTTTCATTGACCATGACGGCAAGGGGGGAGTGGTCGAGGAATTTTCGGGAAAACTTCTGGTTCAGCAGGAACCCGATGCCTCAAGTTTTCCAAACGGAGGTATCCGCAACACGTTTGAAGCCCGAGGTTACTCGGCATGGGACATCTCGTCGCCCGCGTTTATCCTTGACAAGACGCTCTGTATCCCGACTATTTTCATTTCATACACCGGCGAATCACTCGACTACAAGACTCCGCTGCTGCGCTCGCTGAATGCTGTTGACAAGGCCGGAACAGCTGTTGCCCGTCTATTTGACCCCGAAGTAAAACACGTTATCTCCTACCTTGGTTGGGAACAGGAATATTTCCTTGTTGACGAGGCCCTTTACTCGGCACGTCCCGACCTTGCTCTCACCGGCCGTACGCTCATGGGTCACGAGAGTGCAAAGAACCAGCAGCTCGAAGACCACTATTTCGGTGCTATACCCTCGCGTGTCGAGGCCTTTATGCTCGACCTCGAGATTGAATGTCATAAACTTGGTATTCCGGCCAAAACACGTCATAACGAGGTTGCTCCAAACCAGTTTGAGCTTGCTCCAATTTATGAGGAAACAAACCTCGCCAATGACCACAACCTGCTGCTGATGTCGATTATGTCAGAGGTTGCACGCCGTCACAACTTCCGTGTACTCTTCCACGAAAAGCCGTTTGCCGGCATCAACGGTTCGGGCAAACACAACAACTGGAGTCTCGGCACCGATACCGGAGTTCAGCTTTTAGCTCCAGGCTCGCCTCCCGCAGCCAATATCCAGT
>JAIDNJ010000028.1 GCA_029063895.1 Muribaculaceae bacterium
TTTTTTTTGGGATATTTTGAAAATTTGACCCTCCGGAGGCCTCAAACAGCTCCCGTAAGAGTGTCGGCCCTGTCATTTTTCCACATCTCACTTTGACCTCGACACGGCAAACACACCCGCAAAAATAAGTATCGTCGCCGCAATCTTGACAAACCCGAAAGTAGCCAGGCCAAGCGCCGATGCGAGTATCGCCGAGGTCACAGGCTGAAAGTAGGAATACATCGAGATAACCGTAGGCTTGAGCAACCGCTGGGAAAAGGGTATGAGGAGATAACCGATATATGTTGCAAAAATAATAATGTAGGCAATCGAGCCCCATATAGCGGGGGTAAACGCCGAATAGTCACACTCGATGAGACGTGGAAGCATCGCCACTCCAAATGTCAGCGACGAGGTAATGAACATCCATTTCATCAAGGTGTAGGGACTGTATCGGTTTATTATGTTACGGAAAAGCACATAATACAGAGCCGCGCAAAACTGGGCCACAAGACACATTGTGTTTCCGAGAGCCGGATTTGTCGCCTTTTCAGAGTAGTCGGCATCGCCGAGCACCATCATGAGGGCTCCTCCCAGACCAAGAGCGACTCCTATTCCTTTAAGCAATGTTATAGGCATCGATATAAAAATGGCAGCCAAAATCATGGTAAACACCGGGGTGAGCGTTGTCATAATTGACGCATCGACCGGCGATGTATATCCGATACCGTAAATATAGAGTCCCTGATTGACCGTAATCATCAAAAAAGATGCCAATATAATCTTAGGCCAATCGGAACGCATTATCTTCTCGTTACGGGGAGCTATAGACCGCGGAAGGAAAAAGCCGGCGATAACCATCAGAATCGTAGCGCCAACAATTCGTATAGCCGACAAAGTCAGACCGTCGACAAGACCCGACTCAAGGATAGTTTTACTGAGCGGACTCATTGCACCCCAGCAAAAATTGGCAAATAATAAAGCGACATGTCCACGCCACACGCCACGCGGTTGAATCACGGTCGATTGATTTGCTGTCATTTCCATGTTGTCTGAAGAAAGTTGATAAATTCTGTTTTTGAACCGTTAAATAGATTTATATCAGTATCGCCCGCTACTCCCGGAACACGGCCCGAGTGGGTATATTGCCAAAAGTCCCAGTGTCCGTGGACCGGCGGGTCGGTAAAGGAGCAAATCCACAAGGGAAAATCGGCAAACTCAGGCTCGACATACCGGTTGTATCCGAGCTTATTTGTGTAAAACATTAAACTCACACCATGGCCCACAAGAAAATCGACAAGTTCTCGCAACCGCTCGATCACAAGATTACGGTCAATGCCTTTGGCATTGCCGTGATCCTCGACATCGAGCGCCAACGGCAGGTCGAGGCGTTTATTATATAATGTATTGTAAATATTGATAGCCTGAGGGAGTCCGGGACGGTCAAATCGGAAATAATGGTATGCCCCGACTTTAAGTCCAGCTTCTCTGGCTTTCATAAAGTTTGATTCAAACGAACGGTCGGTCCAATTGCCACCCTCCGTAGCCTTGAGGATAACAAAATCATAATGAGCCGCCACCGAGTCAAAATCGACCTCACCGTTATGAGCCGACAAGTCGATACCCTTGACCGGATAATCGTCAAGACACGGGGTTGCCTCGGAAACAGAGGGTCGGACGATGAGAAAACTCACCACCGAACAAACCGCAACAGCAAAAAAGATTATCACGATGCGTATGGGATGCCGTCTCAGCGCTTCAACCATAGAGCTACAATCTTGCATATTATAAATATGACACAGAACACCCCGACAATCAATGCCGAGCACGGCACATCGATATAGGCCGATAAAAACAGGCCGCCGAGCGAGCCAATCAACGATATTATGCACGACAACACCATCATTGACCTGAATCGCGATGTAAATATCTCACTGATGAGCTGAGGAAGCGACAACATCGACATGAGCAACATTATGCCCACAAGCTTTATCGTCAGCACAATACAAACGGCCACAGCCACAGTCATCATCGTCGAAATGTAGTTGACAGGCAATCCCGAAACTTTGGCAAAATCGCGGTCAAAGGCCACAGCTACAATCACCTTAAACCGACGTGCAAAGAAAAGAAGAAGCAGGACTGTAAACAACGCAAACACCCAGAGGTCTTCGCGGGTGATGGTCAATATGTTCCCAAACAAGAAACTGTTGAGCTCGGGAACATATCCCGGGGTGAGGAACACAAATATGACTCCGATTGCCATGCCGACGGCCCACACAACAGCTATCGCCGAGTCTTCTCTGACACGATAACGGTTCGACATCAGCTCGACCCCAAGCGACGATCCCACAGCAAACAATGCCGCAGTAGCGATAGGACTGATACCGAGAAAATATCCGAGGCCCAGTCCACCGAAACAAGCATGGGTTATTCCGCCCGATATCGCCACAAGCCTGCGCGATATGATATATGTACCAATCATCGCAGCCGCAACCGCGATAATGGCTATACCGATAACAGCATTAGTAAAAAACGAATATTCAAAAAGTTGAGTCAGGGTCATATCTGGCGGTTATCAAATGGAATCAACGGGAGGCCCTCGCCTCACTCACAATCATGAGCAACTCTTCGCGCACACACGAGGGCAGCCTTATGCCCCTGAGCTGGATAGACCGTGCCCATCCGGCAATATCGTCGGGGAGCAATGTCAGCAGGATGTCGCGAAACTGTTCTATCTCAGAATCGGTATAGTCCTCGGGGTCCTTGCCGGCAAAACGGTCAAGTTCCTCATCGTCATAGTACTCGATAGTCGGACTGACCGACGCGAGCAACGAGTCTTTTTCACAGGTAATGTGCATACCGCAACACTCCTCCCCTGCCTCTTCGACAGGAGACTCTTCGGCTGCCAATCCGCTGTCCAGTTTTTTTTGGTAACGACGGTGGTTGAGATATAAAGGCAATCCCACAGCCACAAGCGCGGCAAGTATAATCAGAGCTACGATCATTTCACTATATCAAGTTTAAAACCTGCACCGGCAAGATTGGTCCAGTATTCGGGATAGGACTTTGACACCACGTCGACATCCTCGATGATGAGACCCGGATATTTCACGGCAGCCGGTGCAAATGCCATTGCCATGCGATGGTCCTTATAAGTTCTTATCCTGGGCGTTTCGTCGGGCCTACCGATTGTTCCGTCCCACGATATAATCTCATTGTCGATCACACGGATATTACATCCCAGACGACCGAGTTCAGCCCGTAAAGCCTGAAGCCTGTCGGTCTCTTTTGACGGGAGTGTCGACAATCCCGATATATAAAACGGAATTTCAAGCAAAAAAGCAGTCACAGCTATTGTCTGGGCCAAATCGGGCTGACCGGCAAGATCAATATTGAGACGGTCGACATGCTTGCTGGTGCGGCTAAGAAGGGCCACGCTCTCACCATTATCCTCAACAAACGATGTATCAACGCCAAGCTGGTTGAAATATCGGGCCACCGCCGCGTCACCCTGAATGCTTGACGGAGCGAGATTTCCAAGTCGAATCCCGTTTGTCGCATTGGATGCGGTCAGTTCATACCAATAGGAAGCCGACGACCAGTCGCCCTCGACTTTCCATGTCACAGGCTGGTAATCGCCATGTGCAATCTCGATTGTATGGTCCTGAAACATAACATGAGCTCCGGCCCTCATCATCATGATAGCCGTCATCAGTATGTAAGGCAACGAAATGATACGGCCTTCAAGATTGATGGTCAAGCCATTTTTCATTGTAGGTCCAATCATCATCAAAGCCGATATGTATTGGGAACTCACCGACCCGGGAATCCTGACAGAACCGCCGTCAAGCAGTCGGCCATTTATTTTCAAGGGAGGGACACCCTCGTTCATTTCATAAGAAATGTCGGCGCCGAGCGAGCGCAACGCTTCGACCAGGAGCGCTATAGGGCGTTTTCTCATTCGCTCCGAGCCGTCGATAGTCACTTCCACACCGGGACGTGTAGCAAAGTAAGCCGTCAGGAAACGCATCGCCGTGCCGGCTGCTCCAATATCCACCCTGCCGCCTGTCGACGCCTTCATCAGCCCCGACTCCATAGCCCGGGTGTCATCACACGCGGCAAAACGCTCCGTTTTGTCAACATCACCGGGCGTCAGCGCATCGATGAGCAATGCGCGATTGCTTATACTCTTGGACAGCGGCATGTCAAAGGCAAGTCGCGAGCGATGGTACGGTGGAGTGATTTTATAATTCATCAGTATAACAGTAAATTGATAGATTATTTACAAATCGGGAATCGGGGTCACAAGGATTCGACAGCCTGTTTGAGCTGTTCAAGCGCGGTTTTTATTACCTCGCGTCGGGTGCCGGCATTAAATCGCATGAAACCCGAGCCCTCTTTACCAAACATGGCTCCGTCGTTAAGTGCAAGTCGCGCTTTGTCGGTCATAAGCTCGACAAGCTGGTCATGATCGAGACCGAGATCCCGACAATCGAGCCAGACGAGAAATGATGCGTCGGGACGAAGAACCTTTACAGCAGGAAGATTTTGGGCAAACCACTGCTCCATGAAGTCTATATTACCTGCCATATAAACGAGGAGGTCATCAAGCCATGATGCCGATTGGTTATAGGCTGCCTCAGTGGCTATCGTTGCAAAAAAAGTCGGAGCGTTAAATTCATTGACTTCAAGCCAATGGAAAAATCCCTCGCGTACCGCCGGATTCTTTATAACTGCCCACGAGCTGACAAGGCCGGCGATGTTGAATGTTTTTGACGGAGCACCAAAAACTATCGAAACATCCGAGGCCTCGCGGCTGACAGTCGGGAACGACACATGTCGCTTGCCGTCGAGCATAAGGTCGCCATGAATCTCATCAGAAATAACAATCATATCGTTGGCGGCTGCAATCCGGGCGACCTCGCGGAGCGTCTCCTCGTCCCACTGGATTCCGGCAGGATTGTGAGGATTGCACAAAATCATGAGTTTGGGGTGCTCGGTCTCGACAGTCTTGCGCAAGCCGTCAAGATCCATGCTGTATGAGCCGTCGGGGTGAAGCACCAACGGATTTTCGACAACAACACGATTGTTACCCTCGCTTATGTTGCGGAACGGATGATAGACCGGGGGCTGAATAAGAATCTTATCGCCGGGACGGGTGAAATAGTTCACTGCAAGAGCGATACCTCGCACGATACCGGGTATATAGGTGATTTCGTCAGGAGTCACTTCAAGGTCATAACGGTTGCCTACCCAGTTGATTATGGACTGATAATAACCGGGCGAGGGTATCGCGTAGCCATACACATGGTGTTTCATGCGCTCGTCAAGTGCCTTTGATATAGCCGGAGCGACTTCAAAATCCATATCGGCCACCCACAGCGGGGTGAGGTCTTCACGGCCGTAAACGGTTTTAAGGTTGTCAAATTTAACACATCCCGTGCCACGACGGTCGACAGGAGCATTAAAGTCAATTTTTGAATTGATGTTGTCGATACTCATAATGGCCGCAAAGATACAAAAAAAACAGTATTTGGCCAACGCTAAACGTTTTAGATTTTTTTGTAACTTTGCCACCAAATTAAGTGACAATGAAAAAAGTATGTATCGTTATACCAATCTACCGTAGCAATATCGGGTCTCTCGAAGAGACATCGCTACGGCAGGCGGCCCGCATATTCAAGAATCGTGACATCATTCTTATAAGTCCCGAAGGACTTGATGTGAGCACTATACTCGATATGATTCCCGGCGCGACGGTGCGTCGTTTCAATCCCGATTATTTCAAAGGCATACCGGGTTATAACAGCCTGATGATGTCAGCCGAGTTTTACGGAAGGTTTACCGACTATGAATACATGCTCATTTACCAGACCGATGCCTATGTCTTTAATGACAGTCTCGATTCATGGTGTGACCGTGGTTATGATTATGTAGGTGCTCCCTGGCTTGTCCGTCCCATCTACAATCATCCGTTGCTCAAACTGGGCTCGGCAATCAAGCACGGAGTGCGCAAACTTGCAGGCTTGCCCGATCTCAAGGCAACATGGTGGAAGGTTGGAAACGGAGGCTTGTCACTAAGAAAAATCAAGCCGCATCTCACGGCTGTGGAGCGGCTTGACAGTATCGTTTCTGAATTTTTGTCACACAAAGGCAACCATATCTATAACGAAGATGTATTTTTCTCGACCGAGGTCAACAAACACGGTCTCGGGTTCAGCTATCCCGACTGGCGGGAAGCTCTTCAATTTTCATTTGACAAATATCCCGCGCTCTGCTATGAACTGAATGGCAACCGACTGCCTATGGGGTGTCATTCATGGTACAAGAAACGGATGCGCAAGTTCTGGTTCCCCATCATCCTCGGTCACAGCGATTCATAACTCGGCGAGAATGTATCGCCACGACGGATGTCGCCCGTCGACGCTCCAAGTTTGAGCCATCGTACACGCTGGTCCGACCGACCGTGGTTAAATGTTTCAGGGGTGGCATATCCACGTGCCTGTTTCTGGAGATAATCGTCTCCGATTTTTGACGCGGCATTTAGTCCCTCCTCGATGTCGCCCGCTTCAAGCGAATTAAACATCTGATTGTCATTATAGGCCCACACACCGGCATAGAAGTCGGCCTGAAGTTCAAGGCGTACACTGATTTTGTTAGCTTCGGTCTGGCTCATACGGGCCATTGCCTCGTGGGCCTGATCGAGTGTTCCGAGCAGATACTGGACATGATGCCCCACTTCATGAGCAATCACATAGGCGCACGCAAAGTCGCCGTCAATTCCCATCGATTTCAGTTCATTGAAAAACGAGAGGTCGATATAGACCGTCTGGTCGGCCGAACAATAAAACGGACCGGTCTGGGCCGTTGCACCGCCACAACCCGACTGGACAGCATCAGTAAACAACACCAGCTTGGGCGGAACATATTCACGACCCATTTTTTGAAATTCGCGTGTCCACACATCTTCGGTACCGGCGAGAATCTGTTTGGCAAAAACAGCAGCCTCCTCGTCCTGGGCGGTCGGTTGATAGGTTTGCTCGGTGCCCTGCCCTGTGAGAAGTTCCGTACCACCTTGAGTTAAAACACTGAGTGGATTGCCACCCGAAATCCATGTGAATAATGCTGCGATAATCAGCGCGCCGATACCGCCTCCGGCAAGTTTAAAACCTCGCCCGCCGCTCAATGACGACCGTCCGCGCCGGTCATCGACGTTAGAGCTCTGTCGTCGTCCGTCAAGTCTCATAAATAACTTTTTAAAACAAATAAAAAAATATTGCGGCACCACGGGGTACCACAATATTTATAACGAAAAGTTTCACTTGATTGTTCTTAATTTTTCTCAATGTAGTCAGCTATCCATTGTCCGACAGCTTGAGTACCGTAGACCGGGTGACCCGGCAACTGAAGGTCGGGGGTGCGGACATTGTTGTCGAGCGACGCCTTTACGGCAACACGGACAGCAGCAGCCTCATCAACAAGATTGAAATGTTCAAACATCATCGCTACCGACAAAATCTGTGCGAGCGGGTTGGCAATATCCTTGCCGGCCGCCTGGGGCCACGAACCGTGAATGGGTTCGAATACGGGTGTTTTTTCTCCGATTGACGATGACGCTAAAAGGCCCATAGAGCCCGACAGCACACTTGCTTCGTCGGTGAGGATGTCGCCAAAAGTATTTTCGGTCACAATCACATCAAAGAAGCGCGGCTCCATAATCATCTTCATGGCAGCATTGTCGACAAACATATAGTCGGTGGTCACATCGGGATATTCCGATTCCATCTCCCGGGCAATCTTGCGCCACAGACGGCTCGACGCAAGTACGTTGGCCTTGTCGACAACAGTCAGATGTCTTCGACGGCGGCGGGCACAATCAAACGCAGTGCGGAGAATCCGTTCCACCTCGCGACGTGTATACAGGTTTGTATCATAGGCCTCATCATCGCCCTCTTTCTTGGGACCGAAGTACATACCGCCGGTCAACTCGCGGATGCACACAAAATCGACACCACTGACAATATCATGGCGCAGTGGCGACATATCGAGAAGACATTCAAAGGTTTCGATGGGGCGAACGTTGGCAAAGAGTCCGAGTCGACGGCGCATGGCAAGAAGTCCCTGTTCGGGACGCACTTTTGCTTCGGGATTGTTATCGAAACGCGGGTCACCGACAGCCGAGAAAAGCACGGCATCGCTGTCACAGCAAATCTGATATGTTTTTTCGGGAAACGGATCACCGACTGCATCGATAGCGGCAGCGCCGGCAAGCGCTTCGGTAAATGTCACATTGTGATTGAAACGACGTGCAACCGCACGAGTCACCTCAACACCAACTTTTGAAATCTCTGGGCCGATGCCGTCACCGGCTATAACTGCTATTTTAAGATTCATTTCTTTAAAAATTATTTGTTTTTGCGGTTTGATTCAAAGGCGATGACATCGTCGCGGCGCGACAGCAGATAGTCAACATCATCAAGACCGTTGAGCAGACAATATTTCTTATAGGGATTTATTTCAAACTGATAGTCAATACCGACTGCTTCACAATTGATTGTCTGGCTCTCAAGGTCAACTGTCACCTCGGTAGCGGGAGCTGCCATGATGGTGGCAAGAAGGCGGTCAAGCATATCCTGAGGTATGGTGACGGGAAGCACAAACGAGTTTAACTCATTGTTACGGTGAATGTCGGCAAAAAAGCTTGACACGACGACCCTGAATCCGTAGTCATGGATAGCCCAGGCGGCATGCTCGCGACTGGAGCCACATCCAAAGTTTTTACCGGCGACCAAAATTATACCGCCATAAACCGGATTGTTTAGAGGGAAATCGGCTATTGGATTACCATCGGCATCAAAGCGCTGGTCATAGAAAAGTTTTTCGCCAAAACCGTCGCGCGAGGTCGATTTGAGAAAACGGGCGGGAATAATTCGATCGGTATCGATATTCTCGGCCGGCAGGGGCACACATGTCGACTTTATAGTGGTGAATTTCTCTTTCATCATTTGTTGGATAAGGTTCGTGGATCAGTGATAACGCCGGTGACGGCGGCAGCGGCGGCAGTCAGAGGTGATGCGAGAATTGTACGTGCGCCAGGGCCCTGACGTCCCTCAAAATTACGGTTTGACGTCGATACCGACAGTTTTCCGGCAGGAATTTTATCGGGATTCATCGCCAGGCAGGCCGAGCATCCGGGTTGACGAAGCTCCATGCCGGCCTCCTCAAACACACGGTCAAGGCCTTCACGCCGTATCTGGGCCTCAACGGCACGAGAACCGGGAACGAGCCACACGGTTACGTTATCGGCTTTGCGGCGTCCTCGCACAATAGATGCAAAAGCGCGGAAGTCTTCGATGCGTCCATTGGTGCAGCTGCCAACAAAGACATAGTCGACCGGAGTACCGAGCAACTGTTTGCCTGACTCAAAGCCCATATAGGCGAGAGCATCGGCAAAAGAAGAGGCAGCCGAAGCATCGGCCGGAGCAGCCGGAACCTGTTCATCAATGGCAATGCCCATGCCCGGGTTTGTACCGAACGTGATACGAGGTTTGATATCGGCGGCATCAAATGTAATATCGCGGTCAAAGACTGCGCCATCGTCCGATTTAAGCGACAGCCAATATTCGACAGCACGATCCCAGTCTTTGCCTTTGGGAGCATAGGGCCGGTTACGGCAATATTCAAATGTAACCTCATCGGGAGCGACAAAACCGCCACGGGCACCCATCTCTATCGACATGTTACAAAGAGTCATGCGTCCCTCCATTGAAAGGCTGCGGATTGCATCACCGGCATATTCAACAAAATAACCTGTAGCACCACCGGTCGAAAGTTGAGCGATTATATAAAGCGCGACATCTTTGGCTGTTACACCGTGGGCAAGAGTTCCGTTGACAGTGATTCTCATCGCCTTGGGTTTGGACTGGAGAACACACTGAGAAGCAAGTACCATTTCGACCTCGCTTGTACCGATGCCAAACGCTATCGCACCAAAAGCGCCATGGGTTGAGGTATGGCTGTCACCACACACAATTGTCATTCCGGGGAGTGTGAGCCCGTTTTCAGGGCCTATCACATGGATAATACCATTACGCTCAGACCCGAGCGGGAAATAAGGGAGCCCAAATTCCTTGGCATTGCGTTCGAGAGTCTCCACCTGGTTGCGCGACACTGGATCGGCGATGGGTAGGTGTTGGTTTTCAGTGGGGACGTTATGGTCAGGCGTGCAGAAAGTGCGCTCGGGACGGAACACTCGGATACCCCTGTTTCTCAAACCGTCAAAAGCCTGAGCTGTGGTGACCTCGTGGCAATAATGACGGTCAATATAGAGCTGAGTGGGACCATCGGGAATAGTGTTGACCGCGTGGGCGTCCCATATTTTGTCAAAAAGAGTTTTTGCCATAATTTTCAGTAAATATCGTTTTTATTTGGCAAATTTGTTAATTGCATCAATAAATGCCTCGGCGCTGGCTCCGACAATATCAGTATTGGCCGAGAATCCGTGATATTCCATACCGTCATGTTCAACTGTCATGTGAACCTTACCCACATCATTGCTGCCGCGGTTGATAGCCTGAATAAGGAATTCCTTGACAACCATCTGACGGCGTATGATATTTTTGATTGCCGAGAGCGCGGCATCGACAGGACCGTTACCCGAAGCGCATGCTTCAAATTTCTCACCAGCAATGTCGAGTCCGACACTTGCAACCGAGTGAACGCCGATACCGCTGGTAACCTGGAGGAAATCGAGCTTGATGCGTCGGCTTGAAGCGTGATGACGTCCGGCAAGCATGAGGATGTCGTCATCATTTATTTCTTTCTTGCGATCGGCAAATTTCAGGAACGCATCATAAGTTTTGTCGAGCTGTTCCTTGCTCAACTCGATACCGAGCACATGGAGACGGTGTTTGAGAGCAGCACGACCGCTGCGGGCGGTGAGGACAATCGAGTTCTCGTCAATACCGACATCCTTGGGATCGATAATCTCATAAGATTCACGGTTTTTGAGCACACCGTCCTGATGAATACCCGATGAATGGGCAAACGCATTACGTCCGACAATAGCCTTGTTGGGCTGCACGGGCATGTTCATGAGACTCGACACGAGTCGGCTCACGGGATAGATGTGGCGCGAGTTGATATTGGTCTCTATATCGAGTTCGTGGTGAGATTTGAAAGTCATCACCACCTCTTCGAGCGAAGTGTTACCGGCTCGCTCACCGATACCGTTTATGGTGACCTCGGCCTGACGTGCACCGTTGAGGATACCGCTTATAGTGTTGGCGGTTGCCATGCCCAGGTCGTTGTGACAGTGGGTAGCGATGGTCACGCGATCGATGCCATTGACATTTTCGATAAGATATTTAATCTTTCGTCCAAATTCCTCGGGAAGGCAATAGCCGGTGGTATCGGGAATATTGATAACAGTAGCGCCGGCCTTGATGACCGCCTCTACTACACGGGCAAGATATTCGTTGTCGGTGCGACCGGCGTCCTCGGCATAAAACTGCACATCCTCAACAAACTTTTTTGCATAGCTGACAGCAGCAACCGCGCGCTCGATAATTTCCTCACGATTGGAGTTGAACTTATATTTAATGTGAGAATCGGATGTACCGATACCGGTGTGAATACGTTTGCGTTTGGCATATTGTAATGCCTCGGCAGCAACCTTGATGTCGTTTTCAACAGCACGGGTGAGGGCACATATAGTTGGCCAGGTCACGGCCTTTGAAATCTCGACCACCGAGTTGAAATCACCGGGACTCGACACAGGGAAACCGGCTTCTATAACATCAACACCAAGCTCCTCGAGAGCTTTGGCCACCTCGATTTTTTCTACAGTGTTAAGCTGGCATCCGGGCACCTGCTCGCCGTCTCGGAGGGTCGTGTCGAAAATATACAATCTATTATCCATACTTGATTCCAATTTTTAATTTTGTGCCGATATTTGGTCGGCTTCTGATTATTTAAGCTGCAAAAGTAATAATTTAGTTATAAACCGTAAAGAAAACAGGCTAAAATTTTAGGTTTATGCATTATATTTACCCGCTTTTAGGTTAAAAAAGCTATGTTGCCCGTCTCCTATTTTTAAAATCGCGCTTTTTTTACTATCTTTGTAGTCCAATTCAAAAAATTCTATTGAGACTATACCAAATGGACATAAAGGAATCAATGCGCCATATACTTGAGGCCGAAAGCCGTGCGATTCAAGCCATCCCCGTGACCGATGCTTATGAACAGGCCGTCGACCTTATAGTAGAACACGTACACAATCACGGCGGCAAGCTCGTCACCTCGGGTATGGGTAAGGCAGGTCAGATTGCAATGAATATAGCCACTACATTTTGCTCGACAGGTACTCCGGCTGTAAACCTTCATCCCTCCGAAGCCCAGCACGGCGACCTCGGCGTGATACAACCCGACGATGTATTGCTGTTAATTTCAAATTCGGGCAAAACACGAGAGATTGTCGAGCTTATTTCGTTGACTCGCGAGCTCTATGACACTCCCTTACCCATCATCGTCATTACGGGAAACCCCACGTCGGTACTCGCTGCCGAAGCCGATGTCGTTCTCGCTACCGGTGGCGCTCCTGAAGTTTGTCCATTGGGTATGACCCCCACCACATCGACCACAGTGATGACTGTGATAGGCGATGTCCTTGTTGTAAATGTAATGGACCGTACAGGATTTACCCGTGCCGAATATGCCAAACGTCATCACGGCGGATATCTCGGACAGGTTTCACGCAAAGGCTGAACAGGCCCGCGCCATAAAAACACTAACGCACTAATGAATCTGAACAAAGTCTTTTTTATTGCCGACACCGATTTTCAAGTCTACTTTGACGCCATGACCCCCTCCCGGGTCGCGGCCGGCGGCACGCTTGTCAATGTAGCTTGTGAACTCGCTAAAGATCATGAACTTAAAGTAGCCCTCATCTCGGAAACAGGCAACGATTATCTGGGCCAAGTGATAATTGACAATCTTGAAAAAGCGGGCATTGACACCAAATCGATTGACCGCGCTCCCGATGTGACAACCTCGGCCACTCTCATCTTTGAGACTGACAAGGGCGTGGAAGTTGCACGTTACTCGACACATTCAAGTCATCCCGAGAACGGACTTGACGTAATATGGCCGACAAACATCAACCACGAGGCTGCTGTCGTTTTTGGCGGATATATGGCTGTCAACCCCCGCTATCAGCATAATCTGCAACTTCTCATAGACCACGCATCGTCCCGTAAATCAAAAATCATCTATTTCCCTGGATTCGACCCATCGAGAATAACATCACTGCCCTTTGAACGTCCAAAAATCATCGAATACTTTGAGAAGTCGGATATCATCATCACCCGTTCCCGCGACCTCAAGTTTTTCTTCGGCGCCGACAACCCCGCTGATGTGTTCCGTAAACATCTCGGTTTTTATGACGTGATTTTTGTGAATGTCAGCGATGACTCCATTGTCATCTTTGGCCCCGATGGCAAAACCGAGACTATCTCGTTTGACCACAAAACCGGCGAAATCGAAGCACTGACCGCCGCCCTCAAAAGTATCATTTAATATCATTATAAGCTATGTCAACAGCAACCGCAGGAGCAGCTCCATCGACTCCGCTTCCCGATGTTCCCGAAATGAGAGTGGCCATCGTCCAGGCCGAGTGGAACCATCTTATAACCGACTCACTCACCAATGGTGCCGTCGACCTGTTCAAAAAACAGGGGTTTACCGACGACCGTATCGACATATTCAAAGTGCCGGGCACAGTCGAACTCACTTTTGCAGCTTCACAACTCATTGAAGCATCGCTCTATGACGCGATTATTGTGTTTGGGTGTGTGATTCGTGGTGGCACTCCCCACTTTGACTACGTTTGTCAAAGCATTACACAAGGTATTACCTCACTCAATGCCGATTGTGATATTCCTGTCATTTTTGGAGTCTTAACCGTTGATAACGAACAGGATGCCATAGACCGCGCCGGCGGTCGTCTCGGCAACAAAGGAACTGAAGCTGCCGAAGCTGCAATAAAAATGCACGATTTTGTTTGCAAAGTTAAAGAACTTTGATTAACTTTGCAGCAGATTAGGGCGAATACCAGAGTGGCCAAATGGGGCAGACTGTAAATCTGCTGGCTTATGCCTTCGGTGGTTCGAATCCATCTTCGCCCACTCATTACCATTATCATTATCCCATTTCAAAGCTTCGGCAATATTCCGAAGCTTTTTTATTTTATATGGCGGATTGGGGATTAAACTTTATTTTCTTATCTTTGCATCAATGATTATATCTACAAGCACAACTTTATGAAATTACTCACTTTTATTACAGCACTTATAATAGCTGCGTCATCACCGCTCCACGCCAGTGACAAATCAATGGGCATCGATCCGCCAATGTGGTGGACAGGAATGGCCAACGACACACTGCAACTGACGATTACTGCGCCGGGAGCGGCAACATATAAGGCTTCCACTACCTATCCTGGTGTAAAAGTTATCAAAAACGTGACTCTTGATTCGCCCGATTATCTGTTCATTTACCTGACCATTGACAAAAATACCGCGCCGGGAATGGTTCCGGTAAAACTGACCAGCGGCAATGTGAACGTAACGTTTGACTATCCACTCCTGGCCCGCGACCGCGGTCCCGAAGATTATCAGGGTTTTGATGCCGGCGATGTACTGTATCTGGTCATGCCCGACCGATTTGCCGACGGCGACCCGTCAAACAACCAACTTGACGAAATGAGGTATCCCGCAAAAGTAGACCGTAAAAATCCCAACATACGCCACGGTGGTGACCTCAAGGGTATCAACGATCATCTCGACTACATCGACTCGCTCGGTGTTACAGCTATATGGCTCAACCCCGTTCTTGAAAACGACATGAAAGGAGGAAGCTATCACGGATATGCCACAACCGATTTCTACAGAATTGATCCTCGATTCGGGTCAAATGAAGAGTGGGTACAGTTTGTCGGCAATGCTTCGGACCACGGGCTCAAAGTAGTGATGGACATGATTTTCAATCATTGTGGTTCAGAACATCCGTGGCTCAGCAATCCACCCTCAAACGATTGGTTTAATAATCCCGATACCGCAAACAACTATGTCCAGACCAATCACCGGCTCTCGACACTTCATGATCCTTATGCAAGCGACTTTGACCTGAAACAAGCTGTCGACGGGTGGTTTGTCAAATCAATGCCCGACCTCAACCAACGTAATCCCCACCTTATGAAGTACCTGATTCAAAACTCGATATGGTGGATTGAATACAGCAAAATCAACGGTATCAGAATGGATACATACCCCTATGCCGACAGTAAGGCAATGGGGCAATGGATTGACGCTGTTCTCGCCGAGTATCCCAACTTTAACATTGTGGGTGAATGCTGGTATGCCAACGAGGGGGCCGAAGCATACTGGCAAAAGGGGTCAAAGGTCAATCCCGCCGACCCGCGACTCCCGACAGTGATGGACTTCCGCTTGTCGATTGATGGGGCAAAAGCGTTTGGGAATGAAACCGACGAGTGGCACGACGGTCTTAACATTCTCTATGACCATCTTGCACTCGATCACCTTTTTACCGACCCGCAAAAAATATTAACATTCCTCGACAACCACGACACCGACCGTTTTCTACGTTCCGAACCCGACTCACTCGACACCTGGAAACAAGCTGTCACATTCCTGCTGACCTCACGCGGCATCCCTCAAATTTATTATGGTACCGAACTGCTCATGAACGGCACGAGAGAGGGTGGTGACGGCAATGTGCGCCGCGACATGCCTGGAGGTTTCAAGGGAGATACAACCAATGTCTTCACACGCGAAGGTCGATCGGACAAACAGAATGAAGCATTTGACTTCATGTCAAAACTGCTCAAATGGAGACGTGACTCGGCCCGCGATGTCATCGCCAACGGCACACTCAAACATTTCGCGCCAAATAACATGCTCTATGTTTACCAACGTAAACTCGGCAATCGGGAAGTGACGGTGATTCTCAACGGGACATCGGGTGAAGTGACCGCCGACATGTCGCGCTATGCCGAGATTTTACCTGAAGGCTCGGTGCTTACCGACATCATTTCGGGTAGTCGAGTCTCAATATTACCCCAAATGACATTTTCACCGAGACAGATTCTCGTTTTACAAAACTTTTGAGCACCAATGAAACTTATCGGAATATTATCAGACACACACAGCTGCTGGGATGACCGCTATGCGCTCCACTTCAAAGAGTGCGACGAGATTTGGCACGCCGGCGACATAGGCGACATATCAATTCTTGAACAGCTTCAGGGAATATGTCCCGTCGTCAGGGCTGTCAAAGGCAATATTGACCACGGTATCGTGGGCCGGCGTTGTCCCGAGGTCGAGATTTTCAATGTTGAAAATATCAATGTGCTCATGACTCATATCGGCGGCTACCCCACCCGCTATGCTCCGGGAATCAAAACAATGCTTACCGAAAACCGTACCAAACTTTTTATAAGTGGCCACAGCCACATTCTCAGGGTAATGCCCGACCCGACGCTTGACCTTCTCCACATCAATCCGGGTGCCGCCGGCAATCAAGGATGGCAAAAGGTGAGGACTCTTGTCAGGCTCACTCTCGACAACGGTGATATGCGCGACCTCGACGTCATCGAGCTCGGGAAACTCAAAATATAACAAGCAATTTAATAAATAACCAACAATGAAAAAACTACTTTACATAGCGTCAATAGTCGCCTTTATCGCCTCGATAACGGCATGCAAGACAACCGAACAGAACTACCGCGCGGCCTATGAACTCGCCACTCAAAAAAAACAATCGGATGACACAGTCACCGACCGTCTCATAAGTCAGGAAAATATTCCGCCCCAGGTTACCGTAGGTGGAGTCACGCTTCCGATGAAAACCGAATATACGCGTCAGGTGCGCGATATCGAGGGAGCAGACCCGGCCAATTTCAAAAAGTATAATGTAGTGATTGCGTCTTTCCGACAGCTTTTCAATGCGAAATCGGTGAGGAAACGTGCTGTCGAGGCGGGTTTTGACAATGCGTTTGTCGTTGTTAATAACCAACAGGTCTATTTTGTCATAGCTCAATCATGCGCCACTCCGGCCGAAGCCGAGGCCGCTCTGAAAAAGGTTGAAAACGTTAAACCGGTGGTTATGAACAATCCCTATCCCTATATATTGAGTCGCCCCTGACCGCAAGCGTAATCATGGCAGCGCCGAGACGAGCAAAGTATAGACGATTGACTATCGACTGATTCTGTATCGTAACGACCGCTTCTTTTTTTTCACTCCATGTCAGCGGCAAATGTATAGCAAACAATGATAAACCTTTTACAAGGGCGGCCTTATAGACCGCCTCTTTTATTGTCCATGCTCTCAGCAGGTCGGCCGGCTCACGGTAAACAGTCAATTCCTCTTCACTTAAAAATTTAGGCGCCACACGCCTGAGAGCGGCGCGCGGATACTCAATGTCGATACCGATAACCTTATCAGCCGAGTATGCGGCCACAAGAATATTATCAGCATGAGAAATAGAGAGCGACCCGGTGTGATTTTCAACAAACGGATGTCCGTCGGCAGCATGCCCGATTACAGCGTCATAGCCCATAAGCTGACCGACAGCAAAGGCAGCCGCCGCTTTCTCGCGTCTTCTTTTTTCATGGGTAATATTGTCAAAACGCGACAGCAAATCATTGTCAAGCATCGACATGTCGACGACACACAACTTCACATCGCCTTCAATTTCAGGAGTAAACAGGAGCTGACCAGTCACTACGGTTTTATTTAGCGTCGGTCTGGGATTCGGGCATCACTTTCACTCTCACAGATGCGATGCGGTGGTGGTCAATATCAAGAATCAGGAAGCGGCAACGGTCATAGACCAGCGGTTCTTTTTCTTTGGGGAAATCACCCTTGATGGCAAGCAACATTCCGGCCAGCGTCTCGGCGTCTTCGGCCACCTCGGCAAAATCGTCCTCATCAAGACCGGTCACACGGAAGAAGTCGGTCAGCAGCGTCTTACCCTCAAAGATATATGTATCGTCGGGCAGACGTTTATAAAACTTCTCCTCCTCGTCATATTCGTCATTGATATCGCCGACAATCTCTTCGAGTACATCTTCAAGAGTAACCACTCCTCGAGTGCCGCCAAACTCGTCAATCACTATTGCCATATGGATTTTAAGTTTACGGAAATCCTCAAGAAGGTCGTCAATCATTCTTGACTCGGGGACAAAATAGGGTTTGCGTATGAGCTGGCGCCAATCAAAGTCCTTATCCTCGTTGTAAGACAAATAGGGAATCAAATCGCGGCTGTAAAGGACACCCTTGATTGTATCCTGGGTGTTTTCATAAACCGGGAGTCGCGAATAGCCGCTCTCGACGACAATATCCATGACTTTGGGAAAATCAAGAGCAATGTTGATGTCGGTCATATCGACACGCGGCGTCATGATTTCAGAGGCGGTCGTGTCGCCAAATCTAAGGATTCCCTCAAGCATCTCCTTGTCGCTGCCCGACGACTTAACGTCGGTAATCTCAAGCGCCTGAGATAATTCGTCGGTCGTGATCGCATCGGGATGGCGCTCAACGACATGATTCACAAATCTCGAGCTGCGAACCAACACCGACGAGAACGGGAAGAGTATTTTGACCATGACTCTGACACCCCCAACGGCCCACTGGGCCCACTGTACGGGATAGTTGTTGGCAATCAGTTTTGGTAATATTTCGCCAAAAAGCAAAATGAGAAATGTGAGAATTACCGTCTGCAACAGAAAGCTCAACCATGGTTTCATCGACGAGAAAACCGGATTAAGCGCAAACGAGCACAGAACAACAATGGTCACGTTGACCATGTTATTGGCTATCAATATGGTAGCGAGCAGTCGTTTGGGCGATGACAACAACGAGAGGATGGCATCGCGCTTGGGCGACTCCTCGATTTCGTCATCATGGGCAGGTGACAATGAAAAAAAAGAAATTTCGCTCCCCGAAACAAATCCCGAAAGGAACAGGCACACAAGAGCAACTGACAGCGCAACAATTTGACTGACAGAAAAAAATGCAATATCGGCCGGGATCATGCACAAAAGATTAAAGGCCGGAAAAGGGTCTAAGTCCAAAACAAGTATTTTAGTTACACAAAACAGGCTACACACCGGGAGCCTTGAAAAACTCCCGTAGGTGTAATGCCTTTTCAGGTCGCAAAATTACATTAATATTTCATAATAATCAAATATAAACGCACAGGTGCCAGCAGTTATTTTTTGTTTTTGGGGTCACAAGTGAGTCCGACTCCGAGTTTTTTGAAGATTTTCTGGTCAACCTCACCAAGCATCACGGTCG
>JAIDNJ010000029.1 GCA_029063895.1 Muribaculaceae bacterium
GTGCAGTCTGAGGTATTGATGCTCGGCGCACGTCTATATCCCGAAAGTTCGGAACTGCTTCAGCGCCGCGGCTATCTTTATGCCAATTTATTTCCTGAAGTTTTGAGCGAGTTTGTTGATAATAATCAGGAATGTGACGGCTTGTGTTGGGACCTGCTAAGGCTTCGTGACTGTAATGTAGATGGTGTTGATGCGGTGCCTATGCTCGACCGTATTATCAATAAATATAAGGAACTGGAAGACGAAGACATTATAAGACTGTCGGAACTTGTACGGGAAATAAAATGTGAGGACTGGTTTATCAAAAATCTTAAAAAGCTGGAGAAAAAGGCTGTATATCCCGATACTGTTCTGTATGAGGTCGCGCTAACACAGCATGAAACGGGAGATGAAGAAGGCGCTGTCAATACGCTTGAACGATTGACCAAAATTGATCCTTTCCGAGCTGAAAACTGGATTCTTATGGCTGAAAGCTACTTGAATTTAGGCAAGTTTGAAGAAGGTTTGCGGGCTATTGAGTTTGCACGTGCTGTTGAAACCGTCGTGCCTGAGGCCGATGCTGTAGAAGGAGCTCTTCTTTTGGGGCTTAATCGTAACCTCACGCGAGCAATAGAACTTCTTGAAAAATATCTGGAGCTTAAACCCGATTCAAACTCGGTAATCCATAACCTTTCGTTGGCCTATGTAATGGCCGGTTTGCCTGAAAAGGGACAGGCGTTTTTAATGGATATTTTTAAACGTAATCCAAGTAATGCATTTGTACTTAAAGAGTTGCTTGCAACTTCGCCATCAAATGTAAAAGAACTTATTGCGATTCATCTGAATAGTAGTCCCGATGCTTCCGATATCTTTAGTGTGATAGGAGAGAACCTGCGTGAAATGGTATTTTCCGGTAATTACAAAGCGGCGATAGCTCTTGGTCGTTCAATTCCCGATTTGGCTGGTCGTATAGGGGTGGTCGAATATTATTTATGGGCAATGATGCTCGACAATGATTGGGATGGACTGATCGATTTTTATGATGATTCGGTCGAAAAGCATGAATTTTATAGCAATGACAGTGAAACGCTGTTTTTTGTTGCCTATGCTTGTCTCAATACAGGTAGACTTGAGCGGGCCAAAGACTTGGCCATCAAGGGTATTGAAAGTATTAATCGCACGTTTAACCAGCACCTGTCGTTCCGAATGAATCAATACGGATGTCAACAGGCGCTGTCAACGCTTATAAGGCTTGTCGATTATGGTAACGTAGAGATGATAGCCCAATTTGACCCTTTGTTGGTCAAAGGAAAGGGTTGACGCGGCGTTGCTTGCCGATAGTAGTCGAATCGCCATGTCCCGGGTAGACAGCTGTATCGTCGGGTAGCGACATAAGATTGTCGGTAATTGATTTGATAAGGGTAGGGTAGTCTCCTCCAGGTAGATCGGTGCGACCAATGCTACCGTCAAAAAGAGCGTCTCCTGTTATTACAAATGAGCTTGATGGACTGTAGAGTGCTATGCTACCGGGAGAGTGTCCAGGCACATGAATCACGAGGAGATAATCGTCTCCAATATCAATTCGGTCGCCTGGTTCAAGATAACGGTTTATTTTGATTGGACCGATTTTAACGGGGAGTCGAAACATGTCGGCTTGTTCGGCTATACGGCGGCTGAGAAACTCATCGTTTCGGTTAGCTTCGAGCCCGAGTCCTGTTTTTTCGATTACACGGCTTAACCCCATTACATGGTCGATATGGATGTGGGTGGCAACTATGTGTTGGATTGATAACCTGTTTTTCATTATGAAATCATCGAGCTCGGCAGCTTCGCGCGAGTTCATCATTCCGGGGTCAATAACGGCAGCTTTAAGCGAGATCTCATCATAGACCACATAGGTCATCTCGCCAAACATATTAAATTGAAATCCTTTTATTTTCAGCATATAATTTTGATTTTTACAATGGAACATAGACGAGCTTCTTTGTCTCGAAGAAGTCTTCATCAAAGTAATTTTTAAGGTCATATTCCATGATCTCTTCCCTGATGCCTTTTGATTCATCGGCCAGCTCGCCCCCTTTAAGACAGATAAGTCCGTTTGGATAGGCATTGATTGAGACAGGTGAGATATTTTTGCGGATAAGCGGTACAAGCTCGTTGAGTTTCATAACGGCACGACTGATGACAAAATCAAATTTTTGACGACATTCGCCAATGTCGCCATGTTGGAAAGTAACATTATCCATACCGAGTTCTGCAGCAATGGATGATGCAACTTTGATTTTTTTGCCGATACGGTCAATTAAGTGGAAACGGCAGTCGGGAAATAAAACCGCAAGCGGCAATCCGGGAAACCCTCCGCCGGTACCCATATCGAGAAATGTAGTCCTGGGTACAGGATTGATAAATTTGGCGATTGAGAGTGAGTGAAGGATATGGTTGGTAAAAAGATTGTCAATGTCTTTACGCGAGATCACATTGATTTTCTCGTTCCACTCGGGGTATAGGCGACCCATCATTTCAAATCGTGAGATTTGCTCAGGGGTGAGATCCTTGAAATATTTTTGAATTATAGAAATCATATCAATATATATAACAACTGAGAATGCAAAGTTATCGAATGTTTGTGAAACCGACAAGAATAGAGCTTGAGATTACGAGTAAAACTAACATTTTAAAATATTTGCCGATAAAATAATCTCATACTGTCTTCAAAAATTTACAGCATAATCCATATATCAAAATAATCTCAAATACAACTCTCAAGCAAAAGGGTAGGAGATTCGTATATGTTTCAAAATGGTTACAATTACAGATTTTGCGCTTTCTTTCATATTAAAAAAAATGCCGGTTTAACCTATAATAAATCAGAATGTTAAATGTTGGGATAGGAAATTGGAATAAAAAAATGACAAAAAAAGTTTGCAAAATATTTGGTGGTATAAAAAAAAGTCCCTACCTTTGCATCGCATTTGAGAAACAACGGTAACTCAAAGCAAAACAATGATGATTCGCTAGCTCAGCTGGTAGAGCACAACACTTTTAATGTTGGGGTCCTGGGTTCGAGCCCCAGGCGGATCACAAGAAAGTCCGGACTTTCATCGCAAAACGCTGAAAATCACTTGATTTTTAGCGTTTTTCTTTTTTGTCCACCCTGGAGAATACAGCGGTTTTCGGGGGTCAGCGGATTTTTTAGGTGCATAGCATTATTAGGCAAATATTTTAGATAACCTAAAGATGAAAAACAAAGGTCAGAGGATATTTTAGGTGCATAGCATCTTGCTCTTATACACCTCTCCGAG
>JAIDNJ010000003.1 GCA_029063895.1 Muribaculaceae bacterium
AAAGGAGAAAGAGACTGAGGAGGAAAGGAAAGAAGATGAAGAAGCAGTTAGTAATTCTAAGATTCAAGCCTGGGATGCAAAAATTAAGGAACTTGCTTCAATGGGTTGGACATTAAAGAATAGCAACGACTCCTTCACAATCACATCAGATGCTACACCCGTTCAGATTTCGGTATACCGTAAGAAGGGTAAATATGTGGTGGAAGCGACTAAAGGGGATGACAGTGAGTTTTCTCAACTTCTTAAGGACAATTATGGTGGAGCACGTCGCTACGGCACATGGTGGCGCGAACTGCCCATATCAAATTACGGGGTAAAACAGGATACACTCCTTATGCAACTTCCTATAAATGATCGCGCTCGCGCTTCGGTAATCAAATGGATTGACAAACTTACTCAATGTAATTGAATGAAATGGGACTTTTAGATGATTTAAAAAAAATTAAGGTAGATTTTGACCTGCCTGTGGTTTCAACAGTGTCTAAAGTTGCCACAGGTGCAATTGCCTCAATTTCGCAATCCACTACTCCTAATAAGTTGGAAGTAACTGTTAATAAGCCGGCTACAGTATGGGAGAGGATAGGTTGTTCCAATAAGACTTTAGAGTTTATAAAGATATCTTTGGATGACGGAGTGATTGATGCCAAAGAGAGAGCGATGCTGATTCGCAGGGCGGAAGAAGATGGAGTTGACCCGCAGGAGTTTGATTTTGTGATGACAAAAGCATTGGAAGAATATGTCAAGATTGCTAAAAATGTTATCACGGATATGTCTGTTTTTTTCAAAACCGCCGATGCAATGGCAAATGGCGCTGTCAAGCCGGATAATAAATTACTTACATCAAAGATGCCTGGTGTATTGGCAGAATCAAATCCTTATCTGATTGCGTCAATGGGAGTAGTTGAAGCGGTCGCAACAACCATTTCAACTTTTATTAAAGCACCCTCAAAGTTAAATACATTCAAGGCAGAGATAATCCGAACTATAAATATTCCATTATTGCCTGAGGTATTGATTGACTTTTTCGGGTATGTCAATAATCAGATTATCGAAGAAACACAAAGGAATCACGGCAAAGGAATCTTCACCAACGTTTCAGAGTCTCTTTTTGGGAAGGACATAGATCTTGTGCCAATATGGAGAGAGAAAATGAAACATGTCATGACAAAAGCCGTAATGCGCTACGGGAACCATCCTGAAGTCATGGGATTGTTGGAAAAATGGCGTATTTCCCCATTAAAGAAACTTCAAAAAATCTCTGATTCTATTCAAATCGAAAACTTCCCAATTCCTCAGAATGCAAGCGATTACATCGCTCTAGTTAAGTATTCCTACGAGAAAGGTGAATCAATTAAAACGCCTAACCGTGAGGCATATGCGCACTTAAACTCAAGGCTTTTAAAAGAGCAGAAAAGATTTGTCAATTTGCATCCATCAGTAGAGCGTATAATAACTGAAAATAAAGTCAGAACGGTCAACATTGTAATGAGCAACTGTGACAACCCTGTTTTTATGGTTGAATTAAAATTACCCGAGGATTTGACTGACTTATTGGAAGTCCTACATTTCTTAAGTACTCGCAAAGACTTAAAAATGCATCATAATCGATTATATGATGAGGCTCTGAGAGTATTCGGATCTGATGCTGAGGCAATCACAAAGATTCGACAGTTCAAGCCCAAAAATCTATTTGGTTTTTAATTATGAGTCTATTTGACGATTTGAGCAGAAAAGCTAAAAGCTTGGCAGTCCAAGTTTCGCAGTTGTCCGACAATTCTTCACAAAAGGTAACGGAAATATGTCAGTCTGTGTCTCAATCAACATCCGAACTCTGCAATTCAATTGCGGATTCAGCACGAGATATCTGGGACAACAAGGTTCCTTCAAAAGAGGAAATTGCAGAATGGGTAGAAGGCTCATACAACTACATTACGTCCCTATCTAAAGACTTTGACGCGGACAAGATGTGGGAAAAAGTTTCCACAGCTGCCTCAAAGGCCGGCCAGGAACTGATTGTGATGGTTCTTACCATTTATTATACTATTTCAGAATCTATACAAAAAAAGGATGAACAAAAGTAAAGAATCTAATTGGTTAGATTATGCCTACCTTACAGGATGTATTGCATATTTTATCATGCCTGTAGATCTGATTCCGGATTTAGTAGCTGGATTCGGATACACAGATGATATAGCAGTTTTAGCAATGGCATTTAAAAAGGCATATAATATTTTCACTCAATCAGCAAAGGAACGCGCCATAAGTAAGGCGGCTCAAATCTTCGGAAAAAATTTTGATGCAGATGCCGCAGCCAAAGTGGTTTATGGTGCATATAAAGATATTGCTTCAAAAAATAAAACTGAAGGTGGGAAATGATAATTAAAGCACTGCTTGAGACTCGCGATTTCTTCATGATGATGTGGAATGATGAAGAATGGTATCTTTGCTTTGCGGGTCTAATCGTCATCCTCATAATGATATTTAAAATTCTTTACGGAATTATAAGAAGTATAATTCCCGCACCACATAATTCAACTCAATGTAAATCACCTAATATTATGGCAAAAGTAACAATTAAAGGAGTTTATCAGATGAATGGTCCTAAGCCATTTCAGCGAATAATCGAATGTTCCCTGTCGGAAGTCGGTTATTACACTCAACTTGCGGGCAACAAGAGCAAACAGGCTCAGTGGATTCAAGCGAATTTTCCGGGTGCCGACACCAACCGTGGCTTTTCTATGGCTGTAAACATCAAATAAAGGATATGAAAATCAAATTATTTACTATGTGCGCGTTGGTGTCGATTCTGTTGTCATCGTGCTCAAAAAACGACAACAAAGAGCTCTATCAAGAGATCAAATCGGTTGACAAAATGGTGTTCGCTTCCATGACTATCACAAAGACGGCAAAGATGGAAAGTTCCGATTGGTACACAATGGGTAAGAGAATTGCGGTCTATTCCTACGATTCTTATATGCGTGCCTATGTGGATCTCTCGGCATTGCAGATGGACGATCTCGTTTTTGACGAGGATGCGAAGACCGTTAAGGTAACATTGCCTCCGGTAATGACTGAAATCACAGGCCGCGATATGGAGATGCGCAAAGAGTATGAGAATATCGGAATGATGAGGTCAGACCTTGACTCAAAGGAGCGGGCTGAAATCAAGGAGAAGGCAAATGCCTCGTTCAAAACTGAGGTCGAGGAAAACCCCATGTTCAAGCAACAGCTGACAGACGCGGCCAAGAGAAAAGCCCGTAAATACTTCGAGACTATCTTCGAAGCTAACGGATATACAGCAAGTATCGATTTCAAACCCTCATCAAACTCAGACAGTTATGATAAAGAATAAGAAACTCATTCTGATTGCGGTCGTTGCAATTGCAGTTTTAGCTATCGGCTTATATTTCTCTTTTTCCTCGCCAAAGAAATCCATAGATGTAAGCAAGGGTCAGATAAGCAAGGTCGAGACTATGGCACAATTGTGCGCCACTGACATTTACAGCGAAGTTCCTATTCTGGACACAATCAATAACAAGGTTATATTTGCCATTCAGAAACAGAAGGGCAGCGTGTCGTTCGACCTTGAGAATATGCAAATGGACTCTGACGGTGATACGGTGAAAATTGTGCTTTCTCCGGAAATTGTTGACTTATATGAAGCGACAGAAGATAATTCATGGGAAGTAATCGACACAAAAGCCATCGGAACAATGTCCGTGTTCAAGAGCGACAAATTAACAGATGAGGAAGAAAACGCCATAAAGGCCAATATAAAGAAGAACTCAAAGAAACTTCTCTATCACAACGGCACAATAGAGCGAGCCCGCGCAGAAGGAGCGAGAAATCTTCAGACACTTATGGAGAAAGTTTATCGTAAGCCGGTAAAGGTTACAGATTCGACTCCCAGAGGAGCTCACTATGATGAATTCAAGTAAACCCCTAATATTGTTATTAGTTGGCTTATTGTTAGTCTATTTGATAATCAAGTGGATATATCGACTGATATTAGGACTATTGGATTATGGACTTGTTGTCATTTTGATTATTTGTGGAATATGGTATGTTTCTTTGCCAATATCAAAACGAATAGAAATTAACAATAAAGTTAAGTCTTTCTTTGGATTATAGCGAAAAAATACAAGCATAGCGAGTAATCGTGACGATTACTCGCTATGCTTTATAAGTATCCTATTGTAAAATTTCAGCGTCTGAATCCTCGGCTCTGCGTCCTGTTCACTTCCTCCAGGACAGAAGGGAAATTGGATGTCAGGCGATCCAAATCCTTGCTGGCTTTGTCGAACTATCGGTTTTCAAGGAATGGACGTGCAAACACCTTCATGGTGTGGGCTGCGTTCCTAACATCCGGACTGTTGGTAAGGTACTCCACTATTGTATCCCGGTGACTAATTTATATCAGGTCGACAAAGAAATTGCTCATGTTAAGGAGCGCGAAGATTATAATGACTAAAGCGACAACAAGCTGGCCCCAACATTTCTGATTTATAGCTGCGATTCCAAAGCCTGTACAGATGATTGCAACTGAAATAAGCATCGACGGCATACCCCATTTCATGACGTCAACATCCAAGCCAAACCATTTTTCAAGTAAATTTACATTGAACCATAAATAGACAATCATCCATACAAAAACGAGTGCCATTGGCGTGAAAAGCCAATATAGTTTCTGCTCCGTTTCCTTGTCTATACGTTTCATTTCAATATTATAAATTGTACATCATGTCAGGCTGATTTATTTGGACGATTCAATATGTTTTATCAAATCGTCGGCCGACATAATATCCATTTTTGAAAACGCAAACAGCTTCCGACCAAGATCTTTAAGCGACGCACCGATGTGGTAAACGGTATCATCAATTATAAGAAACCGATCATGTGCTTTCTGATATGTCTTTAATTTTATAGCGGGATACTGAGAATTATGTCTTTTTATATCCTGAATCAATCCTTGATTCATTACCGGCGAATATATAGTGACATCAACGCCGGGAGAGCGTTTGTCAAGTTGTTTTAACACTGAATCATCAGCATAATTATCGACTAAAACAATACGTTTCCGCGCACTTCTTATAAGATCGCATGTCAACGCATAAGCGTCAAAAATCTGTCCGTCAAAGAAAATACCCTCTCGCGGTGGGAGCGAAGTGTTGATAATGAATTCAATCTTTTCTTCGGTTTTGGCGATTCGATATTCCAAACGCTCAAAACGTTGGGAAATGGCATAACCTTTCATGAGATACTCTTTGAGCACCTTATTTGCCCACTGACGGAAAAGGGTGGCGTTCTTACTATTAACCCTATATCCTACCGATAAGATGGCATCCAAATTATAAAACTTTGTTATGTATCGTTGATTCCCACCATTACCCATATGTTCCAAAATGGAACATGTGCTCTTCTCTTCTAATTCACCTGACTTATAGATATTTGCCAGATGTTTAGTTATTGCAGGACGTTTAGTCCCGAACAAATCAGCGATCTGCTGCTGGGTCAACCACACAGTTTCATTTTCCAGCCGGACTTCAAGTTTAACTGTTAAATCGGGCTGGTAAAGAATTATCTCATTATCTTGCGAAGATGAAGCAAGCGGAATTGACTTTTTGTCGTTCATGATGCAAATTTAACGAAATATTTCCAATAAATTCATTTTATGTACAATAAAGTCAATCAGCCACTTCTCTAAGGTTTGGATAAATTGATTGGGAAACAAAATTATTCGGGCTGACGTTATCAATATATGAATGGATTAACTTTAGGAATAATATTGCCCTTTTTAGGAACAACCTTGGGCGCGGCGTGTGTTTTTCTGATGAAAGACAAGATTCCGGCACTGCTGCAGAAAATATTGACCGGATTTGCTGCCGGGGTAATGGTAGCAGCATCGGTGTGGTCGCTTCTGATTCCGTCAATCGATATGACAGGCAAGGAGGGATTTGCAAGCATTTTTCCGGCTATAATAGGATTTGCTGCCGGTATAGGATTTCTTCTGTTTCTGGACGAGATTATTCCCCACCAACATATTGACAGCAATCAGAGCGAAGGGCCAAAATCACGTCTTTCAAAGACAACAAAACTCGTGTTTGCCGTCACATTACACAATATACCTGAAGGAATGGCCGTCGGTGTAGCTCTTGCTGCCGCCCTTGAAAACAATGTATATATGCCAATGGCGGGCGCGGTAGCATTATCGCTCGGGATAGCGATACAAAATTTTCCTGAAGGCGCAATAGTGTCAATGCCGCTGAGAAATGCAGGAAATTCCCGAAGAAAATCATTTGTGATGGGAGCGTTAAGCGGCATTGTCGAACCCCTCGGCACCGTTCTTACAATTTTACTTGCCTCGTTTGTTTTGCCGGCACTCCCCTACCTGCTCGCGTTTGCAGCTGGAGCGATGATGTATGTGGTAGTCGAGGAACTCATCCCTGAAACTCAAGAAGGACGCCACTCCAACATGGGTACAATAGGTTTCACCATCGGATTCCTGTTGATGATGACCCTCGATGTATTGCTGGGATAGAATTATCTGTAATCCGTTTCAAGAAAATCATAAACAGTCTCAGACTTAGTGTCTGTACCTAAATCAAGACCGATTGATGCCTTAGCTATTGATTTGCTATTATCACGATAGTAGCGAAGACTACGGAGCATGTCCAGTCGCTTCATACGGTTATATTTTTCCGGATTGTAAATAGGGTATATCGGTTGGCTTATTTGTTCAATTCCATCGGCAACAAACCAATGCTGACCGGTTGACTCTGAAGCCTCGAGGATCAACCCCGGCAATCCGATAAACTTCCACGGACCATCGCTCACCGGAATCTCGGGGGTGAACCATGCAGTCCAGTGTCGACCATGATAATCGGTTGTCGCCATTATGCACTCATAACCGAGAACTGTCTTGATCGAATCGCCAATCTCCCAGTTTAGTTCGGAAAAAGGTTCGGTGCACATACCAAATTCGCCTAACCCAACGACATCATATATGGTAGTCATTGAGTCGGCATGATTTTTAAAGACATACATTTGAGTTGGGGATGCCATCTTACTCATCACATCACGATTTTTAGTCTTGGCATATTCCAACACAGCGGCATCAAATAGTTGTTTTTCCAAAGCACGCCCCTCGGCTGTCGACGTCAACGAATCAAGCCACTCACAACGAGGACTAAAAAATTTGCTTTCGCCGCCACCGACCAGCAAAACCATAGGTATAGTCCTTTCGGTGGTGGCTCCATCTCCTTTAGGATGTTTGTCAAAATAATTATAACCGACTTTAATCTGGGCATTTACAATCTCTTTACTGTTGACCTTACGAGACTTTTTGGATGCGGAAACAGCCACAGAAGTCAACACAAAACACAATGCAATCGCCAACGCAAAATTTCTATTTACACTCATAAACTTCTACAATAACAATTTTCAATAATGAATTTCTTTTATTGGCACCACGTCAAAATAGATGTAATCCCTAAGACCAAATTCAGAATGCCAATAGACATGGTTAACGCCTGAATAGCTTAGTCGGCAAATATAACCATAAAATTTTATATATTAGCAATTTATTTCCCAAAATATTTGCAGATACTGAATTAAAATGCACTATGCAAATTTTTTTATAGGTCGAATTAATATCGTACTAAATTAGTCTCTCCTGAAATAAAAAAAGACAAGCCTGACAGCTTGTCTTTTTTAGCGTAGAGGACGAGAGTCTTTGCAAAGCAAAGCGCTCCGCGATAACGAACTCTACTCGTTCGAATTAGTCTCTCCTGAAATAAAAAAAGACAAGCCTGACAGCTTGTCTTTTTTTGCGGAGAGGACGAGATTCGAACTCGTGGTAGGATTGCTCCTACGTCAGTTTAGCAAACTGGT
>JAIDNJ010000030.1 GCA_029063895.1 Muribaculaceae bacterium
AATGTCAAACGTCAGATCTTGAAGTTATGAAAGATTCACTGAAATTGCTTTTGCTCGGACTGTTCATAGGCACGGTGGTTGTTATCTCAGTCATATCGTTGACGAGGTGCATGTCAGCCACTCATGAGCGCGAGCCGTCGGCCTTTGACTCGGTGAGTGTGGTTGTGGTGCATGACACCATCACCGACACGGTGCCTGTTCCGGTCGAGGTCAGACCGGTCGGGGCGGTCACGGCCAAGCTCCCAAAGGTATCAACCGATGACATGACTTTTGAGAACCGGGACACGACCGCTCGTCCGGATGAATCACCCGACAGCGCGGCGGTTCTCATTCCTATCGACCAGAAAGTTTACACCGACTCCATGAATTACCGGGCTGTCATATCAGGCTATAACGTGAGTCTCGACACAATAGCTGTTTTCCGGCAACGAGAGTACATCACGCAGCGTCTCAAACCACCCGAAAAGCGGTGGGGCCTGTCAGTCGGCGTCGGGGCCGTGGTCGGAACGGATATGAGAGTACGACCCGGGTTGTTCGTCGGCGGCACATATACATTTGTAACATTTTAAAGATAGTTATTATAGGGGTTGCCATTTTGTTATTTGATTTGCCCCTCATCGGTTTGTGACGAATCGGTGAGGGTGTTTTTACAATTTAGTTGCTTATTGGTTGCTTATTATAAAAATAAAAGTCTCTAAACTACAACGAGTTAAGAGACTTAATTTGTACTCCCGAAGGGAATCGAACCCTTATCTGGAGAACCGGAATCACCTATTCTATCCATTGAACTACAGGAGCATTTCGTTTAACAACGATATTTCATACCGCGTGATTAACGACGGCGGGCAAGTTAATAAAAAATGTTATTTCCTTGCTTTGACAATGCAAAAGTAAGGTTTTTTTTGTAGTTTTGCAAGAATCAATCGAATATTATGCCATGCATGTCAAGATAGAACAATCGTGGAACTCGCTTCTGAGCGACCAGTGGGAAATGCCCTATTTTGCCCAACTCGTTGATTTTGTGAAGCATGAGTATGCTACAAAAACGATTTTTCCGCCGGCTTCCAAAATTTTTGCGGCTTTTGATTCTTGTCCGGCCGACAAGGTGAAGGTCGTCATCATCGGACAGGACCCTTATCATGGTCCGGGACAGGCCAACGGAATGTGTTTTTCGGTAGCGTCCGGAGTGCAGTTTCCGCCGTCTCTGGTCAATATTTTCAAGGAGATAACCGATGATACGGGTGCGCCGACACCATCGTCGGGCGACTTGTCGCGATGGGCCGAGCAAGGGGTGCTTCTTCTCAACGCCACCCTCACGGTCGAGGCTCATAGGGCGGCCTCTCATCAGGGGCATGGATGGGAAACGTTTACCGATTGTGTCATTTCGCGCCTTTCCCAACAATACTCGGGCATCGTATTCATGCTTTGGGGCAACTATGCCATATCTAAAAAGCGGCTCATCGACCCGACCCGTCATCTTGTGCTTACATCGGCCCATCCGTCGCCGTTATCGGCATATCGCGGGTTCTTTGGCAACCGTCATTTCTCGCGTGCCAATCAATATCTGATGTCGCTCGGCAAAACTCCGGTCAACTGGTAACGGGCTGTGGTAACGATGCTTGTCAAGGTAGTGTCTCTGTCGGTTTTAATTGGGGCCACGTCGGTTGTAAACGGCATGGCTGCGGTCAACCGTGCCTTGTCGGTCATCACCGAGGTTAACGGCAAGGCTGTATCGGTGCCGGTGGTGACAACCGCGTCCAACTCCTCCATCACTGTTACCTTTGACCTTGACGAGCCCGATATGCGTTATCTCGCGGCATCGGTCACCGCGCTCAATCCCGACGGAACGCTGTCGCGCATGACCCCGGACGAGTATCTCGACTCATTTAACCGGGCCGACGTCACCGATGCCGATTTCTCTCAGGCCACCCTGAGCCACTATACCAACTACCGTTTCACGCTGTCGCGCGACAATCTTATGCCAAGCCTGAGCGGATTGTTCAGGCTCGATTTTGTAGACACCGACAATATATCAGACACAGTGTTGAGCGTACCTTTTTATATGGTCGTGCCCCTCGCTTCAATCGACCACACTCTGTCGCCGGTCACTGACATCAGCTATAACAACGGGCAACGCCAACTGACGCTCACTTGTGACCTCGCGGGACGGTTTCACTCTCTCGATCCCGACAATCTGTCGCTCACAGTCATGATTGACGGACGCACTGCCGCTTCGGCCGTCAAGCCATCGGCCATCCATGGCAATAAAGTGGGCTTCAACCATCTCAAGGAACTCATTTTTGACAACGGTAACAACTGGAGACGTTTTGACATGACCGACACCGACTATCCGGGCCACGGCATAACCGACATCATCACGACTCACGACGGCAACCACCGTTTTCTGCTAAACCGCGACACCCCACGCGCCCTGACATCATACATGACCGACGGCACCATGTTTGGAGGCTTTACAGTCGCCAACCGTCTGATTCCCGACAATCCGGTAACCGGCAGCGAGTATTGTGACGTCGTGTTCACGCTCGACATGCCTTTCAGGCCGCTTGACCCCGTAGCCGTCGAGGGCGACTTCACCCGATACATGCCCGGCGGAGTATTGGCCATGAGTTTCAACTCGTTTACAGGGCTTTATGAAGCCACCGCGCGATTGAAACAGGGAGTCTACAACTACCGGTACCTGTCGGGACAGCCGCTCTCGCCGACATCTATCGAGGGCAACTTCAACGAGACGCCGGCTCGGTTTGACCTCCTGCTTTTTTATAAATCGCCCGTCGAGCGCTACCCTGCTCTCATAGGGCACAAATCATTTACCTGCCAACTTTAACACTAACCCCAAAATTGGAAACTGAAGAACAAATCATGCTTGAAATAAAAGATACACTCGTCTCGCTCGACCTTGCCGAACACTTTTTTTGCTGTGACCTTGAAAAGTGTCTGGGACAATGTTGCATCGAGGGTGATGCCGGGGCTCCTATCACTCCCGACGAACAGTCGCGCATCGAAAAACTGCTCCCCGAGATATGGGACGACCTCCTGCCTGCCGCCCGCCGCGAAATCGAGGAAAACGGCGTGGCCTACATCGACGAGGAGGGCGACCTTGTCACATCGATAATCGAAGGTAAAAACTGTGTTTTCACCACCTATGGCGCCGGTGGCATGTGTCTCTGTGCCATCGAGAAAGCATATCGCGAGGGACGGGTCGATTTCAAAAAACCGGCATCGTGCAGCCTCTACCCCGTGCGACTTACCCGCTACCCCTCGTTTACAGCCGTCAACTATCACCGTTGGAAAATATGCCGGTGTGCCGAGGTTCTTGGACGGGCCGAAAAAATAAGACTCTATCAGTTTCTGAAAGGCCCGCTCACCGATTACTTTGGCAAGGAATGGTATGACGAACTCGCCCTTGCATGCGAGGCCTATCTCGAACAATATGGCTCAGACCAAAATAACTGAAACAATGAAATATATCCTCTCCATAGCTATAATTTTAGCTGCGACATTTCTAAACCCTGTCCGCGCCGACATTGCAGGCCAGGGCATATACCTGCGCATTGTCGATGACGCCGATGCCGCTGTCAAGGCCGGTGATTTTGCCAAAGCCGAACAGCTCTACATGGAAGCGATGCAACTCCAGCCCGACAATAACGGCAACATTTTGCTGCTATCCAACCTGGGAATGGTGCGGTTTTACATGGGCAACGATTCGCTCGCTCTTGTCACGCTCGACGAGGCCCACTCAATCGCTCCAAAATCGACAACAATACTTCTCAATCGTGCCCGCGTGAGGCTCGTAAACGGCATGGCCGCTGAAGCACTCGAAGACTATGAACTCGTCTCGTCGATTGACCCCGATCAGCCCGACCCCTATTTTTACAAAGGGATGATAGAGCTTTCGGGCGGACTTCTCGACCGGGCCGAGGCCGACTTCACACGCTTGCGCGAGCTCGATCCCGAGGGCGACAACACGTCGCTGGCATGGGCTCGTCTTCTTGTGATTAAAAAACGCCACAGCGAGGCCATCTCATATCTCAACCGACTGATTGATCACGAAAAATCGTCAGACTATCTCGCTTCGCGCGCCCTGTGTCATCTTATGATCGGCAATCTCGGCGAGGCAGCCGAGGATATAGCCGACGGGCTTGCACTCGCCCCCGACGACGGCATGCTCTACCTCTACCGTGCCATGCTCAACAAGCGCCGCTATCAGCCCTCCCAGGCCAAAGCCGACGGAAACAAGGCTGTCGAGCTGGGCGTTAAACGCGAGGTGGTCGATGCCCTGCTTAAGAACTAAAACAGACATAAGCCATCGGCGGGCTCCCCGTCAATCCGCCCTGTCAGGCTTCATGACGGGGGTAAAGTCGTTTTTCGTCTCCGACTAAATTAATGCCCTACATCAAAAACGTCCAACCCAAACAGGTCATTATTCACTTTTCCTAAATCGTAAAAGTGAATAACTTTTTACGATAGCATAGCCGGTGATTCAAAGATTTTTTGTAAGTTTGTAAGTGAAAAACCATTAATCGGCAATATCACATATATTAATATGACACCTTTTGTCCATCTTCATGTACATACCCAATACTCGCTTCTCGACGGTCAGGCCTCAATAACGGCGCTTGTCGACAAGGCGAGAGCCGACGGTATGCCCGGCATTGCCATCACGGACCATGGCAATATGTTTGGCATCAAGGAGTTTTTCAATTATGTGGAAAAGGTCAACGGCAAAACACGCGGTGCCATCAAAGACCTCCAAAAAGAGCTTGCGGCCATCTCCGATCAGGATTCGCCCGAGGCTCTTGAAATCAAAGAAAAAATTTCAGCAACCGAGAAAAAGATTTTCAAACCAATCTTTGGCTGCGAAATGTATATATCGGAAAACTCTCTTACCGAACGCACCGATAAAGGCCGTCACCTCATTGTGCTGGCCAAGAACAAAACCGGATATAAAAATCTAATAAAGCTCGTGTCAAAAGCATGGGTCGACGGATATTACTATCATCCGCGCACCGACCATGCCGAACTTGAAGCTCACGCCGAAGGTCTCATCGTATGCTCGGCCTGCCTCGGCGGCGAGATTCCCCGACTCATAATGGCAGGCGACATTGACGAGGCCGACCGACGCATCAAGTGGTACAAACGTGTTTTTGGCGATGACTACTATCTTGAGTTGCAACGCCACAAGGCCTCGACTCCGCGCGCCAACCACGAGGTTTACCCCATGCAGTGCCAGGCCAACGAAAAAATAATAGAGCTCGCCCGTGCCAACGATGTCAAACTGGTGTGTACCAACGACGTCCACTTTGTCAACGAGGAAGATGCCGAGGCCCATGACCGTCTCATATGCCTGTCGACCGGCCGTACAATCTCTGACCCTGAACGTCTTCTCTACACCAAACAGGAGTGGATGAAGACCACCGAGGAGATGAACGCCCTTTTTGGCGACATACCCGACGCACTCTCAAATACTGTCGAGATTCTTGACAAAGTTGAGTTTTACTCCATTGACCACGGGCCCATCATGCCCAACTTTGCCATACCCGAAGACTTTGGTACCGAAGAAGAATACCGTTCGCGTCTCACCGAAAAGGATCTCTTTGACGAGTTCACTCGCGACGAAAACGGCAACGTGGTCATGTCTCAGGAAGACGCCGAGTCAAAAATCAAGAAACTCGGTGGATATGAAAAGCTGTATCGCATCAAATTTGAGGCCGACTACCTGCGCAAGCTCGCCTATGACGGTGCAGCCCGACGCTACGGTTCTCCTTTGCCAAAGGAGATTGACGAGCGCATCAACTTTGAGCTGCACATCATGAAAACGATGGGTTTCCCGGGATACTTCCTCATCGTGCAGGACTTCATCACCGTGGCCCGTCAGGAACTCGGTGTCAGTGTCGGCCCCGGTCGTGGATCGGCCGCAGGGTCGTGTGTGGCCTACTGTCTCGGCATCACCCAGATTGACCCGGTGAAGTATGACCTCCTTTTCGAGCGTTTTCTCAATCCCGACCGTATCTCGCTCCCCGATATCGACATCGACTTTGACGACGACGGACGCGCCGACGTGCTCCGCTATGTCACCCGAAAATATGGCGAGGATAACGTCGCCCACATCATCACCTACGGCACCATGGCGGCCAAATCGGCCCTCAAGGATGTAGCCCGTGTCGAAAATCTGCCGCTGCCCGAAAGCGACCGTCTCACCAAGCTCATCCCACCCCACATGCCCGAGGTCAACGGCAAGGAACTCAAACCGACCCTTGCCAACTGCTACGAACATCTGTCGGCTTTCAAAACCGAGCTCCGTAGCACCAATCCTCTCATTGTCGAGACTCTCAAATATGCCCGCCAGCTCGAAGGCAACGTGCGCAACACCGGCGTCCATGCCTGTGGTGTCATCATTTGCCGCGACCCCATCACCGACTGGGTACCTGTATCGACCGTTGTCGACAAAACAATCCCCGGCCCCGAAGGGCGACAGCTCGTTACCCAGTATGAAGGTCGTGTAATCGAGGAAACCGGTCTCATCAAGATGGACTTCCTCGGTCTTAAGACATTGTCTATCATCAAGGAAGCCGTCAAGAACATCAAAGATACCCGAGGCATTGATCTCGACATCGACAACGTTCCCATCGACGATCCCAAAACATATCAGCTCTACTGTGAGGGGCGCACCACGGGCACCTTCCAGTTTGAGTCGGCCGGTATGCAAAAATACCTGCGCGAGCTACAGCCCTCCACTTTTGAGGACCTCATAGCGATGAACGCCCTCTACCGTCCGGGGCCTATGGACTACATTCCCGACTTCATCGCACGTAAACATGGCCGATCGCCCATTGTCTATGATATTCCTATCATGGAAAAATATCTCAAGGACACATATGGCGTCACCGTCTATCAGGAACAGGTCATGCTGCTGTCGCGCCTGCTCGCCAACTTCACCCGCGGCGAGAGCGACACCCTGCGCAAGGCGATGGGTAAGAAACTCATCGACAAGATGAACCACCTCAAGGGCAAATTTCTTGAAGGAGGCCAGGCCAACGGACACAAACCCGAGGTACTTGAAAAAATATGGGCCGACTGGGAAAAATTCGCATCCTATGCCTTTAACAAGAGCCACGCAACCTGTTACAGCTGGGTAGCGTTCCAGACAGCTTATCTCAAAGCCAATTACGCGCCCGAATACATGGCCGCCGTCCTCAGCCGCAACCGCTCGGACATCAACAAAATCACCGGCTTCATGAACGAGTGCAAGGCTATGGGCATCACGGTCAAGGGCCCCGACGTCAACGAGTCGGTCAGCAACTTTGGTGTCAACAGCAACGGCGACATCCGATTTGGGCTCTCGGCAATCAAAGGTGTCGGCGACAACGTTGTGCAGCAAATCATCGAGACACGCAAAAAAGGTGGCCCGTTTGAGTCGGTTTATGACTTTGTGGAGCGCGTTCCATCAGGTGCCGTCAACCGCAAGACTTTTGAGGCACTCGCCTACTCGGGTGCCCTCGACTGCTTCACCGACTTCAAACGCGAAGACTATTTCTCAAAAAACAACCGTGACGAGTCGTTTTCAGAACAGCTCCTGCGCTACGGACAGCTGTTTCAGCAGGAATCGTCACGCAACGAAGCATCGCTCTTTGGCGACGACGACCCCTCGATCAACACCGC
>JAIDNJ010000031.1 GCA_029063895.1 Muribaculaceae bacterium
CCGTCGGAGTTGTAGGTGCCTCGGCGGCAGCTTTGAGTTCGAGATAACGGTCGATGACGTCAGCCACCGACAGTTCTTCGGCATTCACGGCGCTGTAGAAATGAGTTACAGTCTTGTAGCCCAACTTTTTGATGAGTTTCATCATCAGCACCTCGTCTATTTCGATTTTTCGGTTTTTGAAGCGTCTTAGAATAAGCTCACGGGCCAGTTCCGAGTCACGGTTGCTGCGTTCGTTTATTGCCTGGCGTATCTTGTTGCGGGCTTTTGAAGTAACGACAAAATTGAGCCAGTCAAGTTTGGGCGACTGCTGGGATGACGTGAGAATTTCAACCGTGTCACCGCTTTGCAGCCGGTAGTTTATCTTCTGGTTTTTGCCGTTGACCTTGCCGCCGGTACACGCACACCCCAGTTTGGAGTGAATATGGAATGCAAAATCAAGGAGAGAGGCTCCGCTTGGTAGCCGGTATAGGTCTCCTTTTGGCGTGAATACAAAAACTTCTTTAGAATAAATATCCATCTTGAAGTTTTTGATGAGTTGAAGCGGGCCTGTCTCGGCGGCTTCGAGGATGTCGCGTATGTTGTTCATCCAATTGTCGAGATTGCTTTCGCTCTCGATGCCTTTGTAGCGCCAGTGGGCAGCGAGGCCTTTCTCGGCAATCAGGTCCATGCGCCGGGTTCTTATCTGGACTTCGACCCATCGGTTGCCGGGACCGTTCACGGTGATGTGGAGCGATTCATAACCGTTGCTTTTGGGTATTGAAATCCAGTCTTTCAATCGTGATGTGTTGGGGGTATACATGTCGGTGATTACCGAGTAGGCAAACCAGCAGTCGGGCTTTTCGCGTTCGCGCGGAGTGTCGATAATGATGCGGATGGCAAAGAGGTCATATATTTCCTCGATGTCATTGTGCTGTTTTTTCATCTTGTTCCAGATGGAATATATCGACTTTGTTCGGCCTTTGATCTCAAAATTGAGCCCGGCAGCTTCGAGCTTTTCCTTGACGGGGGCAATAAATTGATCGATATAGGCGTCGCGGGCGGCTTTTGTCTCGTTAAGCTTGCGGGCAATCTCGGTATAGACCTCGCGGTTGCTGTATTTGAGCGACATGTCCTCAAGCTGAGACTTGATATAGTACAGTCCAAGACGGTGGGCGAGGGGAGCATAGAGGTAGTTGGCTTCATAGGCTACATCGCGCACAAACTGCTCGTCGGGGTGATGATTGATGCGACGCATCAGCACGAGTCGGTCGACAATCATCAGGATAATGACCCGGATATCATCGGCAAAAGTCATGAGCAAGCGACGGAAATTGTCGCTCTCCACTGCCGCACGGTGGCTATAAAGCGATGAAACCTTGATGAGACCTGTAACGATGTGAGCAATGTCGTCACCCCATGTCTCGGCAATGTTCTCTATGGTGACAAATCCCGATGAAACTACCGTGCGAAGCATAATCGCAATACCCATCTCTCGGTCGGGACTGAGTGAGTCAGATAGCGCCTGAAGTGTTTGTAGATTATGAATCAACGGATTGATTCCATACTTGTCGCGCCGGTAATGTCCCTCTTTAATTGACTGAGTGATTAGAGACCTCAGGCGGCTGAAATCATCGCCTGTAATAATATTTCGGTTGCTTCGTACTACCTCGGCATATAGTACCGGAAGGAGTTGAGCTTCGGTGTCGTTAAGATATTTCTCAGACATTATTATATAGTATGGTTATTATTCTCAGGTTTGAGATGCCGTTGTTGACATCTTGCGCTGAGATCGTTTTATGAGAAATTCGTTGTAATAGCTGATAAGGAGAGTGGTGAGCGGTAGCGCTATAATCATGCCTATAAGCCCCAGAAGCGTGCCCCATATCGAAAGTGAAAGTAATATGATGGCCGGATTGAGTCCCATTGCCTTACCCATAATCTTTGGAGTGAGAATAAGGTCGGATAAACCTTGGGTAAAGGCATAGACCGCAGCACATTTCCACCACAAGGTCCAGAAATCGACATGCATATCGACCGAACATACAAGGCATAGGATAGTCACCGGTATCACGGTGAGGTACACCATATATGGTATCATGAACAGCACCCCGGCGACAAGACCGATGATTATAGCCATCGGAATGCCGACAATAGAAAATCCAATAGAATAGCATACAGCTACAATGCAAGCTATAAGAGCCTGGCCTCTGAAATAGTGGTTCATGCTTCGTTTGATGTCCTGGCCGATTTTGAAGACACTCCGGCGATATTTTGGTGGAACGAGCATTCTGAATCCACGCATCAGGTTGTCATAGTCGATCATCACGAAAATAATGTACAGGAACACAAGCAGCCATTCCACCACACTCATAATCACCCCGACACCGCCTGAGATAAAACTCAGTGACTGATCCATGATGCTTTGAATGTCTTGTTGGGTAAGGTGTTTGGCGAGAGCTTCAAAGTTTATATTGGACCTTAGTAACTTGTGAAGGTCATCGGGCAGGAACGGTATGTTTACATCGCTCGATGCATATTGTTTCATGAGGTCGGCCACCTGGTCGGCTTCCTTGAGGATGATTGGGATAAAGAAATATCCGAGTATAGTGAGGAGCGTCGAGATTTCAAACAATGTAGCGAGCGATGCCAGTGTACGGCCTTTCAGATGGAGCATCGACCTGTTGTATTGCACGAATGGTTCAAAAATATAGGCAACGAGACAAGCCACCACAAAAGGAAGCAGGACGTCTTTGAGCAGATTGATCAGCCATAGGGCAGTGATGAATATGATTACCCCTATCAGTAGTCTTACCACTCGGTCAAATGTAAACGGTCGGTCAGTAAACATAAGTCTTGACTTTTATCGGGCCAAAGCCGCTTTTGTTGTTATTGTTTTGTATTTTTAGCGATTTCTTTCAGCTGAAACATGCTATTTAAACCACGAAGTTACAAAATTATTTTATTATTGGGTAACTTTTATGTAATTTTGCGCACAAAATCAATTATTATCCCAATTATCTGTTTCTTACAAAACAAAATGACACAAAAAATTCAAACATGCCTCAATGACAAAACTTGGGCACGATGGACAGCACTGGTGCTTATAGCATCAATGATGTTCTTTGCCTACATGTTTGTCGACGTAATGGCTCCTCTTAAAAGTTTGCTTGAGCCTCAGTTGGGCTGGAACTCAGCTGCCTATGGCACCTATCGTTCGGCCGAGTACATTCTTAACGTCTGCGGTTTTCTCATCATTGCCGGTTTTATTCTCGACAAAATGGGTATCCGCTTCACCGGTCTCCTGTCGGCGTCGCTGATGGTTATCGGCGCCTGTATCAAGCTGTACGGTATCAGTGACCTTATGGTCGGCACCGGTCTTGAATCATGGCTCAACTCGTGGTGGACATCAATGCCCGCGAGCGCCAAGATGGCTTCACTTGGCTTTATGATTTTTGGTTGTGGCTGTGAAATGGCCGGAACAACCGCATCAAAGGCGATTGCAAAATGGTTTAAAGGAAAAGAAATGGCTCTTGCAATGGGTCTTGAAATGGCGATTGCCCGTATCGGTGTGTTTGCAATTTTCTCGATTTCGCCCATGATTGCAGCTGCTTATGGCTCGGTTGTCGCTCCGGTGGCATTCTGTACTGTTCTCGTGTTCATCGGTCTCATCACCTACTCGGTGTTCTGTGTTATGGATACCCGTCTTGACAAGCAGCTCGGCGAGGGTAAGGAGGACGAAGCTTCTGATGAAGAATTTAAGGCTTCTGACATCAAGAATATATTTTCAAGCCACATTTTCTGGGTCGTAGCCCTTCTTTGTGTGCTCTACTACTCGGCCATCTTCCCCTTCCAGGCCTATGGTGCCGAGATGTTGCAGTGTAACATCGGTAATATAAGTGCCCAGGAAGCATCCAACATTTTCCGTTGGTTCCCCATTGGCGCGGCCGTCATCACAGTGTTCCTCGGCAACTTCCTTGATCGCAAGGGTAAAGGTGCTACAATGCTCATCTATGGAGCGATGCTTCTCATCATCTGTCACCTTGTTTTTGCATTTGTTCTCCCTGCCACCCACAGTAAGGTTGTGGCTTATGTCACTATCGTGGTGCTCGGTATCTCGTTTGCACTTGTGCCCGCCGCTCTCTGGCCTTCAGTTCCCAAGATTATCGAGGAAAAAGTGCTCGGTAGCGCTTACTGTCTCATATTCTGGGTTCAGAATATCGGCCTTTGCCTTGTTCCCCTTCTCATCGGCTATGTTCTTGATGGTGTGAACGCTCACAATCCTGTGGTTCAGCAGGAGCTTGCCGAGCTCGAGCATTGGAAAGAACTTGGTCAGGAGGCCCCCGATGGATTCTTTATTCACTACAACTATACAGTGCCTATGATAATATTTGCTTGCTTCGGTGTTCTTGCACTCCTGCTCGCTATCTATCTCAAGGCTCTTGACAAGAAAAAACATTACGGCCTCGAGCTTCCCAACATCAAGCCCGATACTCAGGCTCTTGAGAGCGAAGTAAACGCTGCTGAAGAATAATCAATTAACCTATAATAAACCCAACATGAAATCCCGTTTTTACACAATGGCAGCAATGTCATGTCTTGGAATGGCGGCTATGGTTTCATCTTGTTCTCAAAAAGAGGAACATGTGAATCCGTTCTTTACCGAATATTCCACTCCCTATGAAATCCCGCCGTTCGAGCAGATTACTGCCGACGACTATCTGCCTGCACTCCGCGCCGGCATTGTTCAGCACAACGCTGAAATCGATTCGATTGTCAACAATCCCGACACTCCCACTTTTGAGAATACGATTCTGGCAATGGAAAAGGCCGGTAATCTCATTAATAAAGTGTCGATAGTGTTCTTTGCTCTCACCGAGAGTGACTCGTCAGACGAACTCGTTGCCGTAGCCGAGGAATTTGAGCCGATGCTCTCTCAGCACTCTGACAGCGTGTCGATGAATCCCGCTCTCTTTGCCCGTGTGAAATATCTATATGACAACCTCGATTCGCTCAATCTCGACACTCCACGTCGTCGTGCAGTAGAGAAACGCTACCAGTCGTTTACTCGTAACGGTGCTCTCCTCAACGATGAGGACAAAGCACGTCTCATGGAAATCAACACTCAGCTCACCGGTCTCTATCAGCAGTATAACAAAAACTTGTTGAGCGCTACCAACGAGTTTCAGATTGTTGTTGACGATGAGAGCCGTCTTGGCGGTCTGCCCCAGAGCAACATTGATGTTGCTGCTGAGGAAGCTGCCAACGCCGGTATGCCCGGCAAGTGGCTCTTCACTCTCCACGCACCCAGCCGCCTCCCGGTTCTTCAGTATGCCGACGACCGTGAGCTCCGTCGTGAGATGTATGAGGGTTACACCTCGCTTGCATCTGAAGGAAAGTATGACAACGGTCCCGTTATCAACAAGATTCTTCACCTCCGCGCTCAAAAGGCCAAACTTCTCGGCTATGATACCTTTGGTGATTATATGACCGCCAACGTTATGGCTGGGTCGGTCAAGAATGCCGAAGACCTTCTCATGCAAATATGGAAACCGGCTGTTGCCAAAGTTCAGGAAGAGGTTGCCGAGATGCAGGCTGTTGTTGATGCCGAGAACGGTGGTTTCACAATCGAGCCCTATGACTACTATTATTATGCCGAAAAGGTACGTAAACAAAAATATGACCTTGACGAGAACGAAGTACGTCAGTATTTTGCTGTCGATTCAGTGAGAAAAGGTATCTTCACAATGGCAAAACGTCTCTATGGTGTGAACTTCACCGAGATGCCCGATGCGCCCAAATATAATCCCGAAGTTAAAGTTTATGACGTTACCGACAATGACGGCAACCATGTGGCTGTTTTCATGACTGACTACTTCCCCCGCGCTTCAAAACGTCAGGGTGCATGGATGAGTGAGTTCAAGGGCGCTTATGTTGACGAAGACGGTACCGATGTTCGTCCTATCATTTTCAATGTAGGTAATTTCTCTCGTCCGGTAGGCGACACTCCCGCGCTCCTGACTCTTGACGAGGTTGAGACAATGTTCCATGAGTTTGGTCATGGACTTCACGGCATGCTCACCCGTGTCGCTCTCCGCAGCCAGGCTGGTACAAATGTTGACCGTGACTTTGTGGAACTTCCTTCCCAAATCCACGAGCACTGGGCATTGGAACCCGAACTTCTTAAAGAATATGCACGCAGCTACAAGACCGGTGAGGTTATTCCCGATGCTCTCATCGAGAAACTTAACGCAGCTTCAACCCATAATATGGGATTCACCACAACCGAGCTCGCCGGCGCAGCCCTTCTCGACCTTCAGTATGGTAAACTTACTCCAGCCGAGGGTGATTCTATCGATGTGAAGGCTTTTGAAAACGAAGTTTCGGCCAAACTTGGCAAACCCGCCCAGGTTCAGTATCGCTATCGTAGCCCCTACTTCAAACATGTGTTTGGCAGTGACGGCTATGCTTCGGGTTACTATACCTATCTTTGGGCCGAGGTTCTTGATACCGACGGTTTTGAACTGTTCCGCGAGAAAGGAGTCTTTGACCCCGAAACCGCTCAGTCGTTCAAGAAAAACGTTCTTGAAGCCGGAGGCAGCGAAGACCCCATGATTCTCTATCGCCGATTCCGCGGTCAAGACCCCACACCTGCGGCTCTTCTCCGCAACCGCGGTCTCGCAAAATAAGCCTGCTTAAACTTGATATATGAAAAAAGCATCCCGCCGGGATGCTTTTTTTATGTGTTTATAATGCAGTATTATGAATTGATCATTGATGCATTAAGCATTTCTCCTGAATAATTTCTTTACGGTCGAATACACCTTATAAGCCATCATACCGTAATTAACCATTGTAATCATTGAGTCGAGACGACCAACAAGTGATAAGCCGGTCAATCCTTCACGTTTAAGCATGCCGCCTATACCACCTACGCGTTCAAGCAAAAGGTGTTGTTTGACCATATTGACATCTTTGCGAAACTCCACCTCTTTTAGCGTGTAACCTCGCCATCCTTCCGAGCCAGGCACATTGGCTTTGGCTTGTAATTCTTTCAATTCTTCCATAGTTCAGTGGTGTTTGATGCTTTTTAAGATTCAAAAATCAGACGCGATATAAAGCGGCACAGCGGATCATAGATGAGCTGCCGGCGGAATATCATTATACAGGCAAAAACCACAGCCACTGTGCCTGTCAAAATGAGATAGCTGCAGTATAGAGGCATGAATCTTCCGAGATAGTCGGCAAGTGCCACACCCAGAAACGCCAGCATTATTCCCAATGAAACAAGAATGATGACCGCTACCGCTATCAGGCCGAGCAGCAATGTCAGTTTTCGAGTTAATATCAGTCCTAAATTCTCGGCTTTAAGTTCGAGCAGACGCTTGAACACCGGGATTATATCCTGTAAATTGGTAGGTTCTTCTTTCATGATGAATATATGTGACGTGTACTTGTAACAATGTGATGACTTAATGAGGAACTTTTCGTGGCTCCGCCAATATTGGAGCCAATGTTATTTGTCCGGAGGTAGGGATGTGATTATTAATCTCGCCCTACACGTCCGGACTATAATTTCAAATTTATCGGTTTTGTTCAGCGATTTCGGCTCTGATCTCGTCGACCATTTCCTCAAGTTCATCGTCGGGGGGAACGATGCCATATTTTTTAAGGAGAATCTTGATACGGGCGCGAGTCTCGACACC
>JAIDNJ010000032.1 GCA_029063895.1 Muribaculaceae bacterium
CTCAAGCTTAAACTATACGTATTGCTACGAGTACGCATGTAAAGGTCGTTCTGGTAAAAATCGGTCTCAGCACTTGAAAAATAGGGCGTGACAGCCATTTTTAAAACATTGGCACCTATCGTTTTTGAAAAATTGCAGTCGATTTCAAACCGAGACGAACTGTTTGGAGCCGATTTGGCCGATATATAGGTCCATTGGTCGGTATAGGTCGATGTGGGCGCATAATTTGATTTTGTCGAGATATATCGCGCCTTCATTGTCATGTAAACCAGAGTGAAGATATTGCGGTAGCTCATTTGAATCTCACCACGGTTATCTATTGAGTGGAACGGCTTTTGAGTGGGAATATAAACCGACCTCACCGATGTGATGAACGGCTCAAAAAGCATTGATTTTTCATCGGCATAGTCAAATGTGCGGTTATAAGTTCCACGAGCCTCCCACATGCTGTTGAACGTGTATATCGCGTTGACATAGGGAGCAATGAACAAGGTGGATGTATTTGATTCGTTGCCGCGGGAGGTCGACAAAGTGTTGAACTGTAGGGGCACTCTCATCGTGAGCCTTAATCTGCTGTCAAAAAATGTAAGAGTAGTCGATGGAGTCACGTAAGCGTTCAATCGGTTAAGTGGCGTTGACCAGTCGGGATTGAGAGTGACATTTTCATCGGTTGGAAATTCGCCGTCAGTTATAGCTGAAATCAAACGGTGGGTAAAATCGATACCACCGGTCATGGCGAGACGCACGCCACGGGTGAGCTGGAAATCGGTCTTAACACTGTTTGTGGTTGTAAAATATCGTCGGGTCATGTTTTCGTTGATAGTATTGAAGCTGTTCTGCATGTCGGTGGTATGGTTGTAGGACGCATCAAGTTTTTCGGCCTGATTACCACCGCGCAGTGTCGATGCTATCGTGAACACATGATCACCACGGGTGAGGTGAGTGGTGAAATCGTTGGAGACATACCAGGGTGCATACACCATCATTGAATTGACCGGCGTACCGTTATTTGTTATCACCGATTCTATAGATGTGCGGTCATGATAGTAGGAAATGACATCCTTGTAGTAACGCGAGGGAGAATTGTGTTCATATGTAGCCGACAGTTTCATGCGGCTCAAATGACTCAGCGAGTTGTTGGTGCGGTTGATTGTGATCTGCTCGTTACTACCTATTATATAGCTGTTTGAAAAGTTGTTGGAAATTGTCGACCGACTGCCACCATAGTTGAGGTTCAGTTTTAAATCGCTATAGGTCGACAGTGGTACGAGCACATTGGCTGTGGTCGCGTAAGCGTGTTCAAAAATGTAGTTCTGTCGGCTGACCGGCGGTGACAACGCAAGGTCGCCTGAAAGCCATCCGCCGGTATATCCGGGCAACAGACTTGATACCGCGGCCGATGCGTCCGAGATGTCGGCCAATCGGTTTTGACCGTCATTTCCGCCGTTAACACTGATGAGTGCTTGTATTGATTTGGTTATCAACGTTGTGAAAATTCTGCCGGAATAGATCGACGGTATGCCGCCTCCAATCTCGGCCTCTCCAAACGGCTTGACAAGAAAACCGTTTTTGAGACGTATATTCACTCCCGGTTGATTGGCTGCCACTTTACCGTTGAGAGCTTTGACATGCTGATTGTCCGGAATAACCTCGACTGCGGCAACGGCGTCGACGTCGAGATTACGGCTTGCGATACCATAGCGCGCCCCGAGCATGTCACGCCCCTGAATATAAAATTTGTTGATGCTTTTGTCCTGAAACTTGATACCTCCGGTCGAAGACATCTCAATGCCCGGCATGCGGTTGAGAACGTCGCCAAGATAGCGGTCCCCCTCGGTTTTGAACGATGCCACGTTATAAACCAGCGTGTCGCCTTTGGTGGTGATTGGCTGAGCCTTGACCGTAACCTCTTTGAGTGAGAATGCTTTAGGCATAAGCGGGACAGTCACGACATCACAGTTCATCAGCGAGTCGGCCGATAGCATTTCACCACGGTATCCCATCATTTTTAACGACACCGAGTCACCGGCGGTTACATTCTTCAGCGTAAACAATCCGTCGCTCCCGGTAGCCATCCATTCCTTGCGTGTGCCGTCTCGACTCAACAGTGCAATTATAGCCCCTTTGAGCTGTTTGCCGGTTGTCTCGTCAATCACCGTGCCCGATAGCGTCGTGCGCGGAGCGGCGCCACTGACATCGGTTAATATCAGTAACAAGCTGAATAATATGACAAACAGACGCTTCAAATTATTTTTAGTATTTTTCGATAGGATTATGAGGCTTTGACGGCATACTCATCATTGACTTGTCAAATGGGAATCGCAGTCCCGGTTGGAGATGAAGTTTATAATCGGTGGTACGGAACTCGTCACGTGTCATTACCTTAACCTTGTTGTTGTCAAGCACAATAGGAAATCCCGTTGACGGCTCAAAACTGTCGATTGTCCATACAAATTCCGAGTTACCGTCCGATAATTCAAGTATCAGCCCCGGCAATCCGCCAAAAAGATATGGCCCATTGCTGAATGTAATTTCAGGCGAGTCATATGCAACATAGGCACGTCCTCAGACCGAAGCTACAGCCTTCCGGAACTCCAATCCTTTTATATCTTTTGTTAATCCGGTTTCGATCCACTCCTGGGTAGCAAGTGGCTCGCTGTATCTCGAATTTTCAATCAGATATTGGTCTATCGTCACTTCGTTTTGAGAAGGATAACCGCGATAAACAGCCGGACTCTCAATCGCTCCCATAGCATATTTAAATGCTTGCATGGCAATCTGATCCTGAGAGGCTCCCGCTTTCCAAAGCGTATAGCACGCCGAGTCCAAATTAGCCTTGTTTACAGTTGAATAAGCCGAACATGAATCTCCAATCATCAGAATTGTATATCCCGAGTTAACTTTACGTTTAACCGTGTCCTCAATAAAACTCAGGTTATATACAGCCTTATATCGGGCATTATCTATTTCTTCATAACGTTGAATCTTTGGTGTCCCGGCAAAAGAAGACAATGTGATGAATAGTAAGGAGAGTATTGTAAAAGTTCTCATTGCTGTGTGGTATTGATATTTTGCAAAGTTACAATTTGAAATCTTGAAATGCGTTATAAAATTAGTTAATTATGCTATTTTAACATCATAAATCACATCAAATTGGATTTGTCTGAGACGATAACAATTTAATCCACGACCATGCAGTCCTAATAGGCGGGCGCAATGAGATTTAGCCCATACACAGTTTAGAATGAGATAACAAGAGGCTGCCTAACTTCGGTTGTTAGACAGCCTCTTGTTAAATTTATATCATAAGATTTTAGATAGCGTCGTCTTCAATTGTTTCGAGTTGGTCTACATTGGGAGCGGGAGCGTCACCGGTGGCGGCTTCAAGTTTCTTCATGATTGAGAAAATGAATGCAGCCGAGAGGAGACAGATTGCGATGAGGATGCCCCACAATGTTGCAACCGAGATTTTACCCCATAAGAGCATGGGGATTGAAACAAGATAGTTACCGATGGCGGTAGCTGCAAACCAACCACCCATCATTGAGCCTTTGAGTTTGGGAGGAGCGACTTTGCTGACAAACGAGATACCCATAGGTGAGAGGAGAAGTTCGGCAAAAGTCAATACAAGATAAGTTGAGATGAGCCAGTTGCACGATGCGTCGCCGTTGATACCTGAAATATTCCATGAACCAATGAGCATGACACCATAAGCGATAGCGGCCATAACCATACCGTATCCGATTTTACGCGGTGCCGACGGCTCTTTTTTGCGTTTGGCGAGCCACCCGAAGAAAGCGAGTGAAACCGGTGTCAGAGCTACGACATAAAAGGGATTGAACTGCTGGAATTCCTGAGGCTGGATGCCGGTGAGAGGGTCGGGAGTAGAGGCATTGATTTGCCAGATAGCATAAACGACAGCGGCCAAAACAACGCCCGATACAATACGGGTAACTTTTGAGGTTGCCTGGAAAAGGTTAAAGATGGCATAGACACCGATGGCAATGCACACGAGGGCCCATACGTTAAAGCCGATGCGGGTGAAGCCGGTAGCCTCGGGAGAGGTACAAGATTTGGCAAACTCGGTGAGTGTGGCACCGTTCTGATGGAATACCATCCAGAAGAAAATAACAACAGTAAAGACAAGAAGAAGAGCTACAACACGCTGACGGGTCTGAGCCGGTGTAAGTTCGGGTACTTTTTCGGTAGCTTTGGCCGATGTATTGTTCTGAGATTTTTTGTCTGTGATGATGTGGGCAAAAGTCTTTTTACCGCCAAAGTATATGAGGAAGCTGATGATTAGCGAGATACAAGCTATGCCAAAGCCATAGCAGTAACCGGTCGAGAGTGTCGAGATATAAAAACTTGCCATATCGGCGAGTGAGCCGGTGACTTCCATGCCGTTAGCTGCAAATGCCGATGCCAGTTCCGATCCATCGGATGCGTTGTCGAGATATTGATTGCAGAGGGCTGGAAGGCTCGCTACATAATTGAGACCTTTGGAATTAAGGGCAACGTTACACATCTGAGTCGCGGCCATCGGTGCAAACATAGAGCCGATGTTGATAGCCATGTAGAAGAGCGAGAAAGCCGAGTCACGCTGCGATTCATACTGTTTGTTGTTGTATAAGTCACCAACCATAACCTGAAGGTTGCCTTTGAAAAGGCCGGTGCCTACAGCGATAAGGAGCAGGGCGACGATGAGAATGACAAGCGACGAAGTGCTTCGTATGTCGGTAGGGATGGCCATGATGACATATCCGAAGAACATGACGGCAAGACCGGTAACGACACATTTTGAAAAGCTCCACTTGTCGGCTACCCAACCGCCAACGAGCGGCATGAAATAGACTGTTGCAAGAAATCCGGCATAAATCTGACCCGAGACTGTTGAATCAAATCCAAATTTTGCCTGAAGGAACAAAAGGAACACGGCCAACATTGTGTAGTAGCCGAAGCGTTCGCCTGTGTTGGCGAGTGCGAGCACGTATAGGCCCGGCGGTTGATTTTTAAACATTGTTAAGTGTAATGAATGGTTTGGTATAAATTTTTGTCAAAGGTACTGATAAAAAGGAAATCACGCAACCACTTGCGTGGAATATTAACGTTTTATAGAGTCGATAACGTTAAAAATCTTTGGATAGTTTCAATTTATAACCTAAATTTGCATTGTGAAATCGCTCACGCACCGTTTTTATACTGTTTAAACGATGTCACCGTATATTATAGAATGAAAGAACTCAAACGCATATTTAGTTTCCGACCTTATTATCGCACCGTGATATGGGGTGGCGATCGTATAGGTCGTTACAAGGGTGTCGACCTGCCCGGGCCAAGTATTGGAGAAAGTTGGGAAATATCCGGTATCCCGGGTTCGGTGTCGCTTGTTGACGGAGGCGATTTTGACGGTGTGTCTCTGAACGATCTTGCCGAGACCTATGGGGCGGCTTTTCTCGGGCGTAAGGCTGCGGCTACTTATGAATCGACCGGATTCCCGCTGCTCATCAAGTTTATTGATGCCCGTGACAATCTTTCATTACAGGTGCATCCCGATGAACGGCTTGCTCGCATCCGTCACAATTGTAATGGAAAAGATGAGATGTGGTATGTTGTCGAGGCTGACCCCGGTGCCGAGATTCTGTGCGGTCTCAAGCGTGAGATGACTCCTGATCATTTTGACGAAGTGGTCAAGGGTAACCGATTGATTGACTATGTTGCCCGTCACGACTCGGAAAAGGGTCAGGTATATTA
>JAIDNJ010000033.1 GCA_029063895.1 Muribaculaceae bacterium
GTCGACATGCCGTTGTAGGTCACAAGCCATCCGCGGCTTTTTGCCGTGTTGACAAAATCGGCCGACGTGAATCCGAACGCAAATCCGAGTCCCGGCGACATTGGTCCATGTCGGCGCGATTGTCCGAATATATTACCTATGTCGTTCCTGAAAAGCGGTAGCGTGAGTCCGGTTGTTCTACGCCATCTTACAGCTGCCGACCGTGGCGACATGGCAAGCCTCAGCGCATAGTCGCGCAAGTCAATTTTCCACGACTTCTCATCTTTCTCGTCGGGCGTAACCGACAGTTTTATAATCGAGTCTCCGCGCGATTCTATTATCAGCCGATTATCGCCGTCGGGACGGGTTGTGAGTTTCAACCGGTTGCCTTCAGTATCGGTGGCGGTGATTTTGAGATGGCGGCTACCGAGATTATGAACGACGGTCACCGATGTGTCGGGACGCAGTTTTACCGATTTCCTGAAGTTCTTTACACGTTGCGATGTTCGTAGACGTGTCGGTGTGTTGAAACGTCTTGACACCTTTTTAAGAAGGTCCGATTTGTTGAACAGGTCCTCAAACGATATGCGTCCGTCAACATTCCACGTTGCCTGATTTGAAATAGTGTTACCGGTTTCAACATCGGGGACAACCGCACCACGGTCCCAACGGTAAGACGCATTATATGTAGCGCCGGCGCTGATAAAGTTCAAAGCCTTTATACGAGAGAACGGGACACGATAGACGGCGGTAAACGACTGGTTGTAGGCAAGCGGCGTTCCCATCGACAACAAACTGTTGATGACCGTGTCTTTCCACTGCTTGTATTGGTCGGGATACAATTTACGGTTGACAGCGCCGGGGGTCTCGTCAATACGGGCCGATGTCATCGACGAGAACGACACCGACAGTGACCGCGTTATGTCCCATGTCAGCGCAAACTGGCGGTCCCATAAAAAATTTTTATTTACCGATACCGGCAAACGGAAGTTCTCATTGTCTTCCGACCTCACCTGTTGCTCATAATAGTAGCGCGACATGTTGGACTGGAAAGCTATCGAGGTGGGAAACCAGTTCAGTTCCCAGTTGCGCAGAAATCCCAAATGTTTCCGGTCTCCGGGCAGGCTGCCGAACGGACGCAGCGGTTCAAATCCCGAATTAAACTGATAGGTGAGACTGCCACGGTAATCGTTGATATTTTCATATTCGGTAGTTGGATTCTGGCGCGACTGCTTGTTAAACGAGAAGTTGGCCGTGAAATTGGCGGGGTCCCATGGCATAGGGCGGTCTCCACTCACCCCGAAGTTCAGTCCCGACAGGCTGAAACTCTGCATCGTGGTATTCTCGACCGCAAAGGCCTTTATTGAGTCCCGTTCCTCTTTTGTTGCTGCATCGTCAAGAGCATCCTTTAGCCTGACATCGGTGTCAAGCGGATTATATCGCGGAGTGCTTTTTTCTTTTGTAAATGAATAATAGACCGGCGCACGCAGTTTGAGCGACTCCGGTGCAAAGCGTCCGGCATCAATCTGCATTGCAAAATTGTAAAAACTGTAATCATCGAGACGGCGTTGTGAGAGCGGAAGGTCAACGTCGCCAAAGCCGGCCGACTCAATGCGCGCTCCAAAGTTAAATGAGGCTATATCGCTCACCGACAAATTCACATCGGCTTTACCGGCCCAACCGCCATCTGAATCAAACCCCGTGACACGAAGTTCGTTTACCCAGACAATGCCATCCTTGGGCATGCGCGAGTTGTTTCTCACTCCTATCATCATCACTCTCACATCGCCGAGTGTAGGATTTCCGATAACGGTTATGCTGTTGCGCTCGCTCTGAGGCGCGGTAACGGTGTATGGCGTCATCAGTGACATGTTGGAAGCTCCGGCCGATTTGACACGGTTACGTTCTTCCTTGACTTTTACAAGGTCACTGAGACTCAAATCTATAAAATTGCTTTCGGGCCACACGGCAAAACGTTCTGAGGCAAGGTCGCCGTTATAATGCCCCGGAGCGGTCAGCGTCAACGGCACCTCATATTCATAATAGTTTTGGCGCAAATCAGACCCCAGACGTATAAAAACCGACAGATCATCATCTTTCAGGTCGGTCGGGTCATCAATGAGACTCTCGGCGTGAACAAACATCTGGAGCGTCTTGTAGTTGCGCAAATCAAGAGATGTCGATTTATATACACCGCGGCCGTTATCCGCCGGTAGCGATGTTACTTTCAGCGACATCGACTGCTCGTTAAGCTGTGTGATTTGGGTTTGACCGGGGTCTACAAGACGGCTAACCCCCGGCGGTAAAACGTAGTTTACCGGCTCCCGTCCCGAATTTTCCTCGATATTGACTGTCGACACATCAAGCTCGCCCTCGGCCGGAAGGTCGCCGCGACGGTCAAGATTGAAATCGTAGGTGCGCCACTGACCGCGGACAAGTTCGAGGGTTGCAAACCGGAGATGGGTCGTCTTTTTAAAGCCGGTCATGAACATGCGTGCAAATCTCACCGACGAGAAATCGGAGATTGAGCCTACTGCTTTTTCATAATCGGTCAATGGTATTTTAAACTGAAACCACTCTACCTCGAGCGGCTCGCCCGAACGCGTCGTGACCAACGACGTCTGGCGATCGGTGATGAAATTGCGCCCCACAACAAGGTCTTCGGGACGGATCGATACACGATACTGATAATATCGCTCATACTCGTTGAGCGTATTGTCCTGATTGATGTCCTCGACATCGGGGCCGGTGCGTGCCGACTGATACTGTGCTACCGGAGCGTCCTCGGGCGACAACGAGTTACCCTCGACTCCGTTATATCGTTTGTATCGGTCAAGAATACCGGCTCGGTCCCGGTCATAGTCATCGCCGAGATAAAAATGATAATTATCACCGGCCGGGTCGTTTAAAGGTGAAAATTTGTCGGCTTTCATCCGTTCGAGGGCCTGAGGCGACAGTTTTGTACCGAGACGGTCTATATAATTCTGATAGGTTTTGAATGTAAACTCGTCGTCGTTGGGGAGCCCGTCAAGGCCTACGTCCTGTCTCAGTCGCGAACCGGTCTCGTTGTCAAACGCATAGGTCAGCGACGTTTGGCGCGACACCCTACCCCACGATGTTGTAGTCAGGAATGAATCATCGCCGTCAAACGGGATACCGTTCTCATAGCTCTTCATACCATCTTTCAATATATCCTCGCTCACATCGCCGAGATTGAAATACAGGTCGCCACCCTCGCGGTTGTCATTTTCGGGATCGAGAAACGGATTAAGCAGCCAAAACTGGATATACTCCACATTGGCCTGGAGGAAATCGGCCACATCCATCCGGGTCATGATTCCGCCCCAACGGCGTTCGGGGTTGAGCAGATTGCCTTCACTGTCGACATTGACATCATCGACATTATAGGGTCCGCGTTCAGTGGGATAAAACG
>JAIDNJ010000034.1 GCA_029063895.1 Muribaculaceae bacterium
TTTCTGATGTGGTGAGAGTGTTGAAAATCTCGATGAGATAGGGCGCGGCAAAACCGATAATCATTTCGTTGCCCGAGAAATCACAGGGGAGGGTCTCGACTGCCGAGGTGCAGAAGTTGTTGTCCTGGGCTTTCATGATGATTTTGTCGGGAGTGATTTTAAACTTCACAAGTCCGTGACCCGGGTCAACAAAGACGGCGACGCGGCGGATGGCGTTGAGGAACATTGTGCGGTCGATGGTGAGTGAATAGGGATTGTTGGTGGGGATCACACGGTTGTAATCGGGAAACTGTCCCTTGATGAAGCTACAGTTAAAAGTGAATGCTCCGGCAGTGAATGTCGCGCTTTTTGGAGTGAGCTCAACGTGTATTTTTTCTTCTTTGGCAAACACGGTTTTGAGAACAGCCGATGGTTTCACCGGAATAATGCATGAAGCCGTGTTGCCGGGCTGAGACTGAGTGTTGGTGTAGCGCACGAGTTTGCGGGTGTCGGTAGCTACAAATGTGATTGACTCGGGCTTGATGTCCCAAAGAATACCCATCATCTGGGGGCGTACAGTGTTGGTGCCGACAGCAAAGATGGTGTTGTCAATACCTGAGATGATTTGAGATGTCGGGCAGTCAAACTCGATGTGGCTTTCTTCTGAGTCGAGTGCCTGTCGGGGATATTCGTTTCCGTTGACACCGACAAAGTCAAATTTACCGCCGGGATAAGAGATGCAGGTGGCGAGGGTGTTGTCGTCAACTTCAAACGTGATTCCCAGGTCGGGGAGCTCTTTGAGCAGGTCGACAATGCGGTGGGCGTCGACACAGAACGAGCCTTCGCCCTGAGGGTCGCTCACCTCGAGAGTTGCAGTCAGGGTATTTTCAATATCCGAAGCGGTGATTGTCAACGTGTTTCCGTTAAGATTGAAAAGGAAATGGTTGAGAATGGCCATCGCGTTTTTTGAGTTGATAACCTTTGAAACGGCTGCTACATAGCCATAGAGCGTTTTGCTGGGAACATTAAATTTCATAAGCGGTATATTGTTGTTTTTTATTTTGCTTTGGTGAAGTTTTCAATCTACAAATATACTCATTTTTTTTGCAATGACAAAATCGTTCTTGTAATCTGTTGAAAACTTGCCCCGACATGTAAATAAATAGCAATCCCGGCGATGGTCAGTATTGATACCGACCATAACCGGGAATGAAATTTTATATAGTCTTGTCGACTGATTGTCAGGCTTTGATACGCTCGATGTAGCTTCCGTCGCGAGTGTCTACGCGAACCTTGTCGCCGATGTTGCAGAAGAGGGGAACACGGATTTCGGCTCCGGTCTCGAGTGTGGCGGGTTTGAGGGTGTTGGTAGCTGTATCGCCTTTGATGCCTGGCTCGGTATATGTGATTTCGAGAACGACGTTCATGGGCATTTCGCAAGTGAGGATAGTATCTGAAGCAGCGTGTACCATTGCTTCGCAAATATCACCGTCTTTGAGGAACTGAACGCCTTCGATGCTTTCACCGGGAACGATGATTTCTTCCCATGTTTCGGTGTGGAGGAAGTGGTAGCCCATGTCATCTTTGTAGGAATACTGGTAGGGGCGGCGCTCGATGCGAACTTCTTCAACTTTTACACCTGAATTCCAGGTCTTGTCGATGATGCGACCGGTTTTAACGTTGCGGAGTTTTGTACGGACAAAAGCAGGGCCTTTGCCGGGTTTAACGTGAAGAAATTCAACAATAAAGAAGTAGTTGCCGTCGATATCGAGGCACATACCGTTTTTAAAGTCAGCTGTAGTTGCCATAAAAAAGTTATAATGCGGTTTGATAAATTTCGTTATTGATGCCCGTTCTGAGCTATCGGGCATTTAGCGGTGCAAATTTACAAAAAGTTCGTCTAATCACAAAAAAATATCGAGTATTGACGTTCGCGGTGTTGCATTATTTGAAAAAAGTTTATATCTTTGCATCGGTTTTTGAAAACCAATCGGGGCGTAGCGCAGTCCGGTAGCGCACCTGGTTTGGGACCAGGTGGTCGCAGGTTCGAATCCTGTCACCCCGA
>JAIDNJ010000035.1 GCA_029063895.1 Muribaculaceae bacterium
ATATCGTTTACAGCGCGTTTTAGAGGTCAGCGGCGCCTTAGAGGTGATGGCATGACAACGCGCTCGCCTATAATTTTGGCAAATTTGCTTTCGAGTTGTTTCATGTTCATCAGCTCTCTCATGAGTGCCGAGATATTCTCGACATCGTTGGGATTTTTACGATATGTATTGTTGAGTCGGTCGCTCAGCTGTAGTATACGGTCATGAAGAATGGCGTTGCGCAATTCATGAATCGATCGTGGCACCAGACGGTACAGTATATCTTTTTCCTCTTCAATCTGGGTAAAGCGGTAGTGTATTTTACTGAGTATGTATTTATCACCTATCAGGTCGATTGTGAGGTTTCGGGCAATATCGTCGGGCGACGATGACAAGTTGCGTTCAAGATAGTTTGCTGTGAATTGGTTTACAGCATCATTATAAGCTGTGTCACATTCTTCTTTCAACTTTTTACGCCGTTTGTCTATTTCGTCCGATGTGGTAGCGGTCCTGACTATTTCGTTCTCGCCTTCTTCCCACAAACGTGCCCTGTCGTCAAGTGCTTTTTCGCGGAAACGTTCAAGGTCATTCTCAAAGCCTGTTGTCAGAGCAAGTGCCATTGAATATAGCATCCCGTATTTTGTATTTGAGAATGTAATGTTATCGGCTGCCAGCTCGTCGTTGACAAAATCAATGACACGATAGGGTAGTTCATCCGCTTCGTCGGAGGGTTGTTCGATGGGCATCATGCCATATTTCAAAACATAGCGAATCACCTGACGCTCATATGGCTCAAGGTTGACCGATGTTGTCTCGGATGTTGTCAATTCTGAATCAACCTGATAAGCCGACTCGACTGTGTCGGTTTTCGGACTCTCTCCGGGAGTCGGTTGGACACCGGGCTGAGTGGTGACCGTCGTCTTCTTATCGCTTATCAGTTCAGTTTCCGAGGCTTTATTTTTTGCCCGCTCGGCAAGCATTTTTTTGTAATCCTCTGTTCTGAGTTTTTCAATACACTTGAGAACTTCCCCGTTAAGCACACGGTCATCGACATTGAGTCTCAGGCTACATTCTTTAATATAAATATCGCGCTTTATCGGGTCGGGAATCACCGATATTGAAACGACTATATCCGATATGACTTTGGCCCGTTGAATCGGGTCGTTTTCGGTCCCTTTGAGAAGAATATCGGTTTTGAAACGAATGAAATCGACTTCATTCTGTTCTATGTATTCTTCAACCTCGGTTGATGTATGGGATTGGGCAAATGAATCGGGGTCATCGCCGTCGGGCAGGCTCAGCACTTTCACGTCAAGTCCCTCGGCAAGGAGCATGTCGATACCTCGCAATGATGCCTTGATACCGGCAGCATCGCTGTCATAGATTACTGTGACATTGGGTGTGAAACGGTGAATCAGACGCACCTGTCCGTCGGTGAGCGATGTACCAGACGAGGCCACTACATTCTCGATACCTTTCTGGAACATCGAGATAACATCCATATAGCCCTCGACAAGAATACATTTATTTTTCTTGACAATGGCAGGCTTTGCCTGATACAGACCGTAAAGTTCGTTGCTTTTGCTGTAAATCAGTGATTCGGGTGAGTTGACATATTTACCACCTACCTTGTCGGTGCGTAATGTTCGGCCGCCAAAAGCGACCACTTTACCCGACACCTTGAAGACGGGATAGATTACACGGCCGCGGAAACGGTCATAATAATCACCACGCTCGGTTTTACCTATAAGACCTGTTGTCAGCAAATTTTCATCTTTGTACCCTTTGAGTCGGGCGGTCTGAAGAAATTCGTCACGACTGTCTATGGCATATCCGAGTTTGAATTTATCTATCATGGCATCGTTGATGCCTCGTTCGCGAAAGTAAGCGAGGCCTATGTCATGACCCTGGGTCGTTTCTTTCAGATTATGGCAAAAATGGAGCAGCGCAAACTCGTTGACTGCAAAGAGGCTCTCGCGTTCGGTTTCGGCGAGACGCTCTTTATCGGTCATTTCATGCTCCTTTATCTCGATATTGTATTTCTTGGCGAGGTAACGAAGGGCTTCCTGATAGGTCATCTGCTCGTGTAGCATGATGAAGTTGATTGGCGACCCGCCTTTGCCACAGCTAAAACATTTACAGATGCCTTTAGCTTTTGAGACCGAAAACGAAGGCGTACGCTCGTTGTGAAACGGGCAAAGACCGATATAGTTGGCTCCGCGGCGTTTGAGACTGACAAAGTCACTTACCACTTCAACAATGTCGGCTGCATCGATAATTTTTTGTACGGTTTCGTTGTCGATTTTATACATTAAATGCTTGTTTTTTCTACAAAGTTAGTCAAAAATGCGATAAAATGCGTAACTTTACACCAATAAATTAACCCTAACCAATTATTATATGCGCATAAATCGTTTATTTTTAACTGTAATGGCCATTATGGCCTTTTGTTTAGCGTCGGCAAATACACGTGTTGCGGTTCTTTCCGATATTCATGTGGTCCCGGGCAATGCCAATGAGCAGAAACTCGTTGATGCCATCAATGAAATCAACGCGATGGATGATATTGATTTTGTTATTATGAACGGTGACCTCACCAACGAGGGCTCGGACGAGCAGCTCACCAATGTCAAAAATTTACTTGACAAAATAAAACATCCGCTTTATGTTATTCCGGGTAATCATGAGAATAACTGGTCTCAGAGTGCTACCAAAACTTTTATAGATTTGTGGGGAAATGATCGCTTTGTCTTCGAGACCGATGATTATGTGGTTGTCGGTGCCAACTGTGGCCCGTTCATGAAAATGGGTGATGGTCATGTAAAGCAGGAAGACCTTCACTGGCTCGATTCAGTATTGAAAGAAAGGGTCAAGAATGGTAAAAAAGTTATCTCGTTCAACCACTATCCTTTGCGTAAGGACGACCTTGACAACTATGTCGACTATATAAAAGTGCTTGAGAAATATCCGGTTATTGTGCATATCAACGGACACTATCACACATATCAGCCTTACATGTCGGGTGACATACCGTCGATGATGGTCGGTGCTCTTGACCGTGGCAAGGGTGTATATGGTTATTCTATTATAGATTTTTCGGATAACAACATTGAGATTTACAAAAAGAATCTTGGTGAAGATCCCGAACTCGTTCAGGAATATGCTGTAAAGACCGTAAATAAACCTATTGAAATTGCATCGGTTGGCCTCCCTGAAAATCCGGCCGGTTTTTCAATTGAAAAAGTTTGGACCGACAGTGCCTCGATTTTTACCCGTGTAGGCATTGACCGCGATAATATCTATTTTGGAAACTCACTTGGCATGGCTCGCAGCGTGTCAAAGAAGAACAATTCGCTCAACTGGTCAACCCCTACCGGAGCGTCTCTATTTGCCCGCCCATCGGCTGCCGGACAAAAAATCTATTTTCCCGGCGGTATCAAGGCTATGATTATTATTGACAGTGTATCCGGAAAAATTGAGAAAGAGATTCCTTCATCAGGTCCGTATGTGGCCGACGGAGTTGTTAACGACGGCAGTCTTTATCAGGGTGGATACAAAAAGTTTGAGAAATTCAATGTTGCCGACGGTTCTCTCGTTTGGTCATTTGACTCGATAAATAACTACTGTCAGGCTGCTCCCGTGGTCGATAACGGAGAGGTTATTTTTGGCGCATGGGACACTTATCTCCGTTGTCTCGACGCTGCGACAGGTGATCTTAAATGGAAATGGAACAACGGCAAAAATGTAAATCTTCTCGCTCCGGGTAATGTTGTCCCTGTTGTAACCGATTCAAAGATTATAATAGTTGCGCCCGACCGCTTCATGACTGCCATTGACCGTAATACAGGCAAAACAATCTGGCGTGACAACTCACATCGCTACCGTGAGAGTCTCGGTGTGAGCACTGACGGTAAGACCGCTTATGCAAAAACAATGGATGGCGAGCTTGTAGCAGTTGATATTACAGCTCCCGATTTTAAGGAGCTTTGGACTCTTGATATGGGCCTCGGATATGAACATGCTCCCTGTATTATCGCAGAAAGCGATGGAGTTGTCTATGCCGGTTCTCGCCGTGGCATCGTTACTGCTGTTGATCCTGTTACTCCCAAAGTTCTCTGGTCGTCTCAGGTTGGCGTATCGGAAGTTAACGGTATTGATATAGACCCCTATACCGGCGACGTTTATGTATCGCTTATAGAGGGTTCGATTTTTAAAATCAACAAAAAATAAATTGAATGAATAAGTACGTCTCTTCTATACTGATTTCTATAGCTATTGTACTTCTCGGTCTTTCAATAAAAGCCGGGATGGACAATTTTTCTTATCGCGACCGTATTGTGACAGTCCGTGGCTTAGCCGAGAAAGAAGTCAAAGCCAATAAAGTGACATGGCCAATTGTAGTAAAACAGGTTGGTAACAGTCTTAACGAGATTTATGCCAATGTGCAAAAAACAAACAGTACTATTATCGGTTTTTTGAAATCAAATGGTATTGAAGATAGTGAAATTTCGGTAAATGCTCCCGAGCTTATAGATATGAGAGCCGACCGTTATAATACAAATCCGATACCTTATAACTACAACCTTACCTCGGTGATTGTCGTGTCATCATCAAAAGTTGACCGGGTAAGAAAACTGATTGCCGACCAAATGGAACTTTTAAAAGAAGGTGTGGCTATTATTGATGGAGGATATCAGTATCAAGTTAAATATGAATATACCGACCTTAATTCGATTAAACCTGAAATGATAGCCGAAGCCACTGCCAAAGCTCGAGAGGCCGGGCAACAGTTTGCAACCGACTCCAAGAGCTCTCTTGGAAAAATCAAATCGGCTACCCAGGGACAATTCTCAATCGAGAACCGGGATGAAAATACTCCCTATATCAAGAAAGTCAGAGTGGTGTCAAACATCCAGTTTTACCTCGAGGACTAAAAATACTATAAATATTACAGGGCGGTGTGTCAAGGCTTGACACGCCGTCTTTTTTATAGTGTGAGTATTATATAAATCGTGCTTTCCGAAAATAGGGTGATGTGACACCTTGATTCAGTTTCTTTTTATTATGAAAAAAATTTTTGCAGTACAAGGAAATATCTATATCTTTGCACTAACAAAATTGTTAGTCATATATGATAAACTAATTTGATAAATATTGTTGTTATGCCAAATAAGGTTGATAAACAGATGAATAGTGATACTGAATCACTGATACTTAAGGCCGCCGAACACGAATTCATGACAAAGGGATTTGCCGGGGCGCGAACTACATCAATAGCTGAAGCTGCCGGTGTTACACATGCCATGTTTCATTATTACTTCCGAACAAAGGAGAAGTTGTTCGAGCGAATTGTTTCAGAAAAAATTTCTATGCTTGAATCGGTGTTTTTTAAATCGATCGAGGATAATGATTTACCACTGGACGAGATGATTCGCAATATCATTAACTATCATCTTGATTTTGTCGCCGCCAATCCCGATTTGCCGCGTTTCCTCATATGCGAACTTTTCCAGAATCCCGAACGAGATGCTATTGTCAAACGGCAGATAAGTACTTATGCTCCTGTATTTCTGACACTCCTTCAGAAAAAAATCGATAAGGCTGCTGCCAGTGGCATGTGTCGCCGGGTTGATGCCAGCATGCTGATGCTTGACATCGCGTCGCTTAATGTATTTCCCTATGTTGCATCTCCGATAGTTAATGCGGCTCTTGACAGATGTCTGGATGATGGTGCTTTGTTTCTGGAATTAAGGAAAAAAGAAAACTTTGATACGATAATGCGAAAACTCAAATCATGAAGCTATGAACCGAATTATTATCTCATTATTGCTTTGCATTGTCGCGTTTCCTGTTGTTTCGTCCGAGTTAACAATTGAGGAATGTGTCAGCAAGGCTGAATCAAACTATCCGCTTATAAAGAAATATGACCTTGTGGCGATCACACGCGACATTGAACTCTCGGACATCAACAAAAGCTGGTTGCCGAGGCTGGGAGTATATGGACAGATAACAGCTCAGAATATTGTTCCGTCTTTCCCGACCGCACTCTCAAGTGTGCTTGAGCAGATGGGGCAGGATATGAGTGGTCTTGGCAAGGTACAATACAAAGCCGGTATTGATGTCAATCAGGTCGTTTGGGATGGTGGTAGTGCCAGAGCTCGCCGCAATGTTACAACAACGCGAGAGTCGGTAAGGAAGGCTGCGGTTGATGTTGAACTATATACGGTGAGACAGCGAGTTGAAAATTTATATTTCGCCATTCTTCTTACCGACCGACAAATTGAACGTTCCACCGTGACCTATAACCTGTTGCTTGACAATCTGTCAAAATTGAGGTCAATGTTTCAAAACGGAGTAGCCATGCAAAGTGACGTTGACATGGTTGAGGCCCAGACGCTCGAAGTTAAACAATCAATTACGAGTGCCCGAAGTGCGTTATCGTCTTATAGAAAAGCTCTTGAACTTTTTATAGGGGAGACTCTTGATGATGTTAAATTCGTTTGTCCTCCTGAAAGTCAACCTATTGACACATCCTCAAATCGCCCCGAACTCAGCATGTTTCAGCGAAGAATCGAGGCCGATAACGCTTCCCTGAAACTTACCGATACATCGGTAATGCCCAAAGTCGGATTTTTTGCACAGGCCTATTACGGGTATCCCGGATTCAACTATTTCAAGAGTATGATCAACCGCCAGTGGTCGTTCAACATCATGGCCGGTTTAAAGGTATCATGGAATATCGATGCTTTTTATACTAAAAAGAATTTGCGCCGACGTACTGAAACAGATATTGCCGATATCGCTGTTGAACGCGATTTGTTCATGTTCAATACAAATATCCAGGCCCAATCAACTATGAAAAATATTGACGGTCTCTGGGAAATAATAAAGGATGATAATACAATTTTAGAACTGAGATCAAAGGTGAGACAGGCTGCTGAATCTCAACTCCGCAATGGAATAATTGATACCACGGCATTGCTTTCAAAAATCTCGGATGAAAATGTAGCCTCTCTCAATGCGTCGTTTCATTACATACAACTTATACAGGAAATATATAATCTCAAATATACTCTGAATCAATGAAAAAGATAATCTATAC
>JAIDNJ010000036.1 GCA_029063895.1 Muribaculaceae bacterium
TTTGGTGGGCTGGCCGTTTGAGTCGAGATCAACACCAACGAGGGTCATGGCATGAGACGATGCGCTTGAGCCGGTCTGGATGCGTTCGCGTTTATCCATGCCAAAGTTTACGCCGAGAAGCGAACCATAGTCAAAGTTGTTGAGGTCGAGAGTGCCGTTCTCGCGGTTGAGGAACTTGCTCACGTCGCATGAGAAGTACATAGCAGTCGAGTCTTTGATTGATTCGATTGCGAGCGGTTTGAGCTCGTCCATCGGAAGGTTGAGGTAACACCAGTTGTCACCGTCATAGGTGTGACGGTCATAGTCAATTTCGTAAACTTTGTAATACTCACGGGTGGGGTCGTTCATAATCATGACATAACCGTTTTTGAGGTCGTTGCCAAGATACTGCTGATAAAATTCCTGAGGAGTATAGGTTTTGGTGTCGATTGCTTTGCCCGATTTGTCGCGGCGGGTCCAGGTAAATTCGGTAGGAGGTACGCCGAGGTTGAGAGCGAGGATATTATAAACCTCACCAAGCATCTCGTTTTTGCGGGTCTCGACAGCTGCGGGTTTTGCACCGTCGGCAACCATCTTGCGGAGTTCAAGAGCATCTTCACGTAGCTTCCATGTGAGAAGCTGACGCATTTTTGAAGTGCTTTCGCTGGTAAATGTCTCAGCCATTATTTCTTTGGGAACAACACCATATTTTGTGATGATGTCAGCAACACCGGTGAACTGGCCACCATCGTTCAAAGGATGTTCAAACAGCCATTTAACGGTTTGGTCATCAGCCGGTTTTTTTGCGGTGTCGATTATACCCTGCAGAAAGAGGTTTGATTTCTCAAGCTGGTCATAGAAGAAGTTGTAAACCTGAGAGAACTCAAGTTGGGGAAGGTTATGCTCGTTCATGGCCTGGGCGCGGAGCATATTGAGGCCGGTGAAGAGCCAGCAACGGCCCGACGATTTCTGGTTGGTGATACCCTTTGAGGGTACACGGTGAGAAAAGTTCATGTCAAGGTTGTTGCGGTTGTCAGCATTGAGCGCGAGTTTGTCGATGCTGTTACCGGCAATAGCGTTGTGAAGGGCTTTGTTGGCAGGTGTTTCCTGATAACCTTCACGAAGCTTTTGAAGGGTTTCGGGTGCGAGACCTCCAGCCTGTTTCTGTGCACCGGCTTGTAGGAGCGGAAGTGAGCAAAGTGCTACTGCTGCTATAATACGGGTTATTTTCATGGGGTTGATATTTTATGATTGGTTAATATTGCAAATTTAGTTATTTATTTTGTCAGGACAAAACAGTTGTGATATGAATTTAAAATTCATAGTCTACACAGGCACGGTTTTCCTTGTGACCGGCCAGTAGGCCGGCTGCTGCCACATGGGCCGGATGCTTGGCATATACATCTACATCGGCCATCGTGGGAACGATAGCGGTTAGAACCACATCCCATGTCTCGGCAGGGTTTTCGTTGATACCTACCTCGATTGACTGGAGCGGCTCGATTTGCTCGGGGAGGGTAAGGAGCGCGTCGCGGAAGCGTTCGGCAACCTGTCGGCGTTCTTCGGGAGAACCTGAGAGCTTGAAGGTAACGATATGTTTAACCATTTTATTATATTATTTTGAGTGATTTATTGTAAAATTTATGATTTGGCATACAGACGTTCGCGGGCAGCAATCACTTTCTCATCAGTGATAAAGTCGTCATATTCGGTCATCTTGTCAATGATGCCATTGGGTGTGAGTTCTATGATGCGGTTGCACACGGTTTGTATAAACTCGTGGTCATGGGACGACAGCAAAAGGTTGCCCTTGAAGTTGCGCAGGGTGTTGTTGAACGCTTGGATTGACTCGAGGTCGAGGTGGTTGGTGGGTGAGTCGAGTACGAGAGTGTTGGCATCGGTCATCATCATTCGTGCTATCATACATCTCATTTTTTCACCACCTGACAGGACTGATGCTTTTTTTAGTACTTCCTCGCCTGAAAATAGCATTTTTCCAAGGAATCCTTTCAGATAGATCTCACTTGAATCGTTGCTGAACTGACAGAGCCAGTCTACAAGATTGAGGTCGGTATTGAAAAACGAGGAGTTGTCAAGCGGCAGATAGGCCATAGTGATAGTCTGGCCCCATTCAAAGGTTCCTGCGTCGGGTTTACGGTTACCGGTAATGATTTCAAACAGTGCTGTCATCGCACGCGGGTCATGACTCAGGAATGCGATCTTATCACCTTTTTCAACCTGGAAATTGACATCGCGGAAAAGTACTTCACCGTCAACTGATGCTGTCAAACCCTTGACTTCAAGAATCTTGTTCCCTGGTTCGCGATTTGGGGTGAAAATAATACCTGGATAGCGACGTGACGACGGTTGAATTTCTTCGACATTAAGCTTTTCAAGCATCTTTTTACGTGAAGTAGTCTGTTTGGATTTTGCCACGTTGGCGCTAAATCGCTGAATAAACTCGAGAAGTTCCTTACGTTTTTCCTCAGCCTTCTTGTTCTGTTGCTGTTGCTGGCGCAGGGCGAGCTGGCTCGATTCATACCAGAAACTGTAGTTCCCGGCAAATAGAGTCAACTTATTGTAGTCGATATCGAGTGTGTGGGTACAAACCGAGTCAAGGAAGTGACGGTCGTGGCTCACGACCAGCACTGTATTTTCAAATTTTGACAGGTAGTCTTCAAGCCATGCCACGGTTTCAAGGTCGAGGTCATTGGTGGGCTCGTCGAGCAGCAGATTGTCGGGATTTCCAAAGAGAGCCTTGGCCAGCAGCACACGCACCTTTTCGTTACCGCTCATGTCGCGCATGAGCATATAGTGTCGGTCTTCTTTGATGCCGAGGCCACTGAGAAGAGCTGCCGCGTCGCTCTCGGCATTCCAACCTTCGAGCTCAGCAAATTTTTCCTCAAGTTCCGACGCGCGTATGCCGTCGGCATCGGTAAAGTCAGCTTTGGCATACAGTGCATCTTTTTCTTTCATGATGTCCCAAAGAACGGTGTGACCTTGAAGGACAGTATCCATTACAGTGAAGTCATCAAATTTGAAGTGGTCCTGTTCGAGCACGCTCATGCGCTCACCGGGTGCCTGGCTCACAGTACCGTGAGTGGGCGACAGCTGGTCGCTGAGAATACGCATAAGAGTGGACTTTCCCGCACCGTTGGCACCGATGATGCCATAACAGTTACCGGGAGTGAATTTTAGGTTTACGTCCTGAAACAGCACTCTTTTGCCAAATTGCATTCCTAAGTTGTTGACAGAAATCATTTATCGGGATTTTTGTTTTATCAGTTTTTATTTGCGCGTTTACGTTCAATTTCATCAAGAATAATCTTGCGGAGACGCAGGTGGTGGGGAGTTACCTCGACATATTCGTCTTCCTTAATATATTCGAGCGCTTCTTCAAGGCTGAACACAATCGGGGGCACGATACGTGCTTTATCATCGGCACCCGATGCACGCATATTGGTGAGCTTCTTTGATTTGGTGACATTGACTACAATGTCGTTGTCCTTGGCATTCTCTCCCACGACCTGACCGGCATAAACTTCTTCCTGAGGGAAAATGAAAAATTTACCGCGATCCTGAAGCTTGTCAATGGCATAGGCATAGGCCGTACCGGCTTCCATAGCGATGAGTGAGCCGTTGGTGCGACGTTCGATTTCGCCTTTCCACGGCTGATATTCGAGGAAGCGATGAGCCATGATGGCCTCACCGGCCGATGCGGTCAGCACGTTGTTGCGCAGACCTATGATTCCGCGTGATGGAATCTGGAACTCCATGTGAACACGGTCGTTCTGAGTTGTCATTGATACCAGATCACCTTTGCGGCGGGTGACCATATCAATCATTTTTGATGCATATTCTTCGGTTACATTGATGGTAAGGAGTTCGACCGGCTCACATTTCACGCCGTCAATTTCCTTGATGATAACCTGTGGCTGACCCACTTGAAGTTCATATCCCTCACGGCGCATTGTCTCGATGAGGACAGACAGGTGTAACACGCCGCGACCAAAAACCGACCATACATCCTGATGGTCAGCTTTTTCAACACGTAGCGCGAGGTTTCGGTCAAGCTCTTTGGTGAGACGGTCGCCAATGTGACGCGATGTAACATATTTGCCGTCACGGCCAAAGAAGGGGCTGTCATTAATGGTGAATGTCATCGACATTGTAGGCTCGTCGATGGCGATGCGGGGTAGGGCCTCGGGATTATTGAAGTCAGCGATGGTATCACCGATTTCAAAGCCTTCGATACCGATGATAGCACAGATGTCACCGCTCGATACCTCTGACACCTTTTTGCGTCCCATTCCTTCAAATGTGTGCAGTTCTTTGATGCGCTGTTTAACTATAGAACCGTCCTTTTTAATGAGGGCGATATCCATGTTCTCGCGGAATGTACCACGGTGAACGCGACCAATGGCGATTCGACCGACATAGCTTGAATAATCGAGTGATGTCACCAGCATCTGGGCGTCGCCTTCGAGAGTTTCCGGAGCCGGAATATATTCGATAATGGCATCAAGAAGCGGGATGATATTGTCGGTAGGCTTATTCCAGTCGGTACTCATCCATCCGTTTTTGGCCGATCCATAGATTGTGGGGAAGTCGAGCTGATCTTCTGATGCATCAAGATTACACATCAGTTCAAAAACCATCTCCTGAACTTCTTCAGGGCGACAGTTGGGTTTATCGACTTTGTTGATGACTACCACCGGTTTAAGTCCCATCTCGATAGCTTTTTGAAGAACGAAACGGGTCTGTGGCATCGGGCCTTCAAAAGCGTCAACAAGTAGCAGACATCCGTCGGCCATGTTGAGTACACGCTCTACCTCGCCGCCAAAGTCGGCGTGTCCCGGGGTATCTATAATAT